>JACPCS010000102.1 GCA_016184455.1 Acidobacteriota bacterium | reverse complement strand
CCGCCGCGCCTGGACGAGGCGGCGATCGCGAAAGCCGAGCGCGTCGCCCTCGAGCCGTTCGATCGCGGCGAGCGCGGCGAGAACCCGTACACGGTGCAGCACGATCTCCAGCAGACGATGCAGGATCTCGTCGGCATCGTGAGGAACGACATGGAGATGCGGCAGGCGCTCGAGCGGCTGGAGCAGTACAAGACGCGCGCGGCGCGCGTCGGGGTCTCGGGCCGGCGCGACTATCACGCCGGGTGGCACACGGCGCTCGATCTGCGGAACCTGCTCACCGTGTCGGAGGCGATCACGCGGTCCGCGCTCGAGCGGCGCGAAAGCCGGGGCGGCCATTTCCGCGACGATTACCCGACGCGGCACGACGAGTACGGGACGTTCAACATCATGGTGAAGCAGGCAGGGGGCGCCATGCAGGTGTCGCGCGTGCCGATTCCGCCGATGCCCGACGAGTTGAAGCAGGTGATCGAGGAGCAGAAATCTTGATCCAGGACGCAACGTTCAAAGTCTGGCGCACGCACCCGGAAGGCGGGGGCACCTTTCAGACGTTCCACACCAAGGTGTCGGACGGGATGGTCGTGCTCGACGTCATCCACCGCATCCAGGCCGAGCAGGCGCCGGATCTCGCGGTCCGCTGGAACTGCAAGGCGGGCAAGTGCGGGTCGTGCTCGGCGGAGATCAACGGCCACCCGCGGCTGATGTGCATGACCCGCCTCAGCGAGCTGAATCTGTGGGAGCCGGTCGCGGTGGAGCCGATGCGGGCGTTCCCGTCGATCAAGGACCTGGTGACCGACGTCTCGTGGAACTACCGTGTCAAGCAGGGGATCACGAAGTTCACGCCGCGGCCCGCCGACGCGCCGGACGGCACGTGGCGCATGGCGCAGCGCGACGTCGATCGCGTGCAGGAGTTCCGCAAGTGCATCGAGTGCTTCCTGTGCCAGGACGTCTGCCACGTGCTGCGCGAGCACAACAAGCACGACGAGTTCATCGGGCCGCGGTTCTTCGTCTACGCGGCCAACCTGGAGATGAACCCGCTCGACGCCGCCGACCGCGTTCCCGACCTGAAGGAGCGGCACGGCATCGGGTACTGCAACATCACCAAGTGCTGCACGAAGGTGTGCCCCGAGCACATCCACATCACCGACAACGCCATCATCCCGCTCAAGGAGCGGGTGGTGACCCGCTACTACGATCCGCTCACCAAGCTCCTGCGCGTGTTCCGGTAACGCGCGTACGCGGCTGGGCCCGCCCGCTGGCAGTCACTCGCGCGTGTTGCGACGCTCGCGTTCTTCGAGGAGCGCTTCGAGGCCGGCGATCATGTCGTTATCCCTCGGACGTCCCGCCGCTCGCTTCAGGGCGATGAGACGGGGCAGCGACACGCACCGGACCTGATGGCCCTCGATGGTCATGGTGTCGACCTCAGGTTCGAGTCGTTCGTAGCTTCCTCCACCCGCCACCTCCCCGAGTAGATCGAGGTCGCCGAGTGTTGTCGTCAGCGTGAAGTTGAGGCCGCGTGCCAGCGTTGCGGCGTCGAGGCGGAATGGAAGGCCGGGAGGCGCGCCTCGCAGATACGGATTGATCGGCTGAAGCGCGCGCGCGAGCTTTTGCATGTTCTCCGGCGTTCGCCGGTAGACCACGTCGAGATCCCACGTGACATGCGCCGATCCATGAATCGCCGCAGCGACTCCGCCGATGACGATGAACTCGATTTCTGCGGCTGCAAGGAGCCGAATGAGCGCCGGGAAATCGGTCGGCTTCACGTGCGCGACCGTTGGAACGCCTGACGCAACTCGACCAGACCACGGACTGCGGAGGTCAGCTTGCGCAAACGCTCTTCCGGTGTCAGCTTGAGATTCTCGCGCAGCATCGTCCGGTCGATGTCTTTCTTGTACGCCTCGATGACAGGATCGGGCTCGATGACAATCGGCGCTTGCCCCATGCGTCTAGTGTAGCGTCGTCGAGGGTGTGTGATGCCCCGGCTTACCGGCGGGCCGCGTCGAAGGCATCCGCCTGCTCGTGCGCGTGGTAGGAGCTCCGCACGAGCGGCCCGGATTCCACGTGCGCGAAACCCCTGGCGAGCGCGAGCCGCTTCAGGTCGGCGAACTCGTCCGGGTGGTAGTAGCGGACCATCGGCGCGTGCGCGGGCGAGGGCCGGAGGTACTGTCCGATGGTGAGGATCGAGACGCCGACCTCCCGGAGGTTGTCGAAGACGGAGACGAGCTCCTCGATCTCTTCGCCGAGGCCCACCATCAGGCCGGTCTTCGTCGGGATCTCGGGCCGATGCTGCCGCGAGCGATCCAGCAACTCCAGCGATCGTGGATACCGTCCGCCGGATCGCGCCATCCGGTAGAGACGCGGCACCGTCTCGACGTTGTGGTTCAGGACGTCCGGACCGGCGTCGAGCACGGTCAGAAGCGACCGCTCGACGCCCTGGAAATCAGGGATCAGCACCTCGATGCGGCACCCCGGGATGCGCGCGCGCGTCTGCCGGATCGTGTCCGCGAAGATCGACGCGCCGCCGTCGGGCAGATCGTCGCGATCGACCGAGGTGATCACCGCGTGCCGCAGTCCCATCGCCTCAATCGCTTCGGCCACGCGCCCCGGCTCGGCGAGGTCGACGGCGTCCGGCCGCCCGTGCGCCACGGCGCAGTACGCGCAGGCGCGCGTGCAGACGTCGCCGAGGATCATGAACGTCGCGGTGCCGCGGTGCCAGCACTCGCCGATGTTCGGGCAGTGCGCCTCCTCGCACACCGTGTGGAGCCGCCGCTCGCGCATGAGATCCTTGAGGCGCAGGTAGTTCGCCGACCCTGGCGCCCGCACCTTGAGCCACGGCGGCTTCGGCTCTCGCGGCCGGATGAACTCGAGAGGCGCTTCGACCATCAGTACCATAGTGTAATTGACGAATTTACGGATTTACGAATTGACGAATTTCGTTGGCGCAACACATGCGCAGCTACAGGTTCACGATGGATGTGGATGATCGGATCGCGGGAGAAATCATTGCCGACGCCGTCACATGGGATGACGGGCACTGAGGAAAGCGTAAGTGAATTGTTGTCTATTCGGGGTCGCGCGAGTTCATCAGGCCCCGTGAGCCGAAGCCGCCCCGGTGGAGAGTGCCCGACGCCACGCAGCCGCATTCTGCTTCGCAGTCAGCTGCGATTGATTGAATATTCGCGAGAGTTCCCGCGATTCGTTGAGAAGCGATTGGAGTTCCGGTCCCTTCATAATCGCCGCCGCGTCACTCATCTCGAGCCAATAGACGCTTTCGTCCGCTTCTTCGACGACGAACCCGAGCTTCGCCACGAAGTCGGCGTGTGACCGCGCTCGACATGCAGCCCGATAATGAGCGCCGACCCGCGTGCCGGCTCGAAACAACTGGTCGGATAGCTCGCGACCCTCCCAGCGTCGCCGAAGGGTTCGACAGAAGCGGATAACCTGCAGGCCGAACGCGAAGGTGCGACGCTTAAGTTCCTCGACGCGCGGGTTCATGTGCGCATCTTCCTGCAGTGGCCATGCCACGCAATGTTCTTCGGAAATATCGCGAGGTGTCGTAGCCCGATTGCATTTATTGCCACGGGTTGAGCGCCGAAGCGTGGTAAAGACGTCAATCCTCACAATACAATCCGTCAATTCGTAGATTCGTCAATCCGTAAATGAACAAGCTCCGCATCACGTGGTACGGCCACAGCACGTTCCTGCTCCAGACGCCCGGCTGGAAGAAGATGCTGTTCGATCCATGGTTCGTCGACAACCCGGCGTGTCCCGCGTCGATGAAGAAGCCGCCGAGGGCCGACCTGGTGCTCGTCTCGCACGGGCACAGCGATCACATGGGCGATCTGCTGACGGTCGCGCGCGAGAGCGGCGCGCCCGTCGTCGGCATCTTCGAGCTGTGCGACTGGCTGCGCCGGAAGGGCGTGTCGAATGTCTCGCCGATGAACAAGGGCGGCGCGCAGGAGATCGCCGGCCTGCATGTCGCGATGACCGACGCCCGCCACAGCAGCGGCTATATCGATGACGGACAGATGGCGTACATGGGCGAGCCGGCGGGCTTCGTGGTCAGGCTCGAGGACGAGACGACGATCTATTTTGCGGGCGACACGGCGCTCTTCGGCGACATGCGGCTGATTGGGGAGCTGTACCGTCCCGACATTGCGTTTCTGCCGATCGGCGATCGCTTCACGATGGGCCCGGCCGCGGCCGCCAAGGCATGCGAGCTGCTGGGTATACGGCAGGCCGTGCCGATGCACTGGGGAACGTTTCCGATGCTGACCGGCAGCCCGGAGGAATTCAGGCGGCTTGTCGAACCGGCAGGCGTGCAGGTGCTGGAGCTGAGGCCCGGAGAAACCTCGGAGTAACCCTGATTCGCAGATTCACTGAATGGTGATCGTTCCCTGCAGCGATGTGTCGCTGTCGCGGTTGTGATCGTGGAACCCGCACGTGCGCGGAGTGTTCAGGTTGCCGGTCTGACGGCTCTGGCCCGGCTGCAGAAAGCCGACATCGTTGATCGCGGGGCAGTCGGTGTGCGACGGGTGCGGGTTCGACGCCATGTCGTGCGGACGACTGTCGTTGTTGACGAACGTCACGCGGGAGCCGGCGGACACGGTGACCGTACGCGGTGACACGCCGCTCCCAGTGATGGTGATCGTCGCTCCGCTCGATCCGCCGCCTCCAGGGCTGGGCGTGGGGGAGGTCGGCGTCGAACTGCTGTCGCCTCCACCGCATGCCGCTGCGGCCAGGGCCATCGTGAGCGCGGCCACGCGTACTGAACAGCTGGCCATCAGAAGAACTTCCTCGAGATATTAAACCCCAGGTACCAGTCGTCGTTGTTGAGGCCGCCGCGCGCGATCTGTCCCATCGTCGTCCCGAACCCGTTCGAGAAATTGAGCTGGAACATGTGGCCGCCGGCCCGCTTCTCGATGCCGAAGGTCCCGTGCGTCACGCCCGGGTCGTGGCCGGCCACGCGTGGCACGACTTCGCCCACGAGATAGACGGTGGGCCGGATGCGCACGCGCGCGCCGAGCCCGATGAGGAACGAATCGTTGTCGTCGGCGAGCTCCGATGGCAGCGGATTGCTGTTGTTCACCCAGATCGGCTCGACGTAGAGCGCCGCCCATCGCGGAATCGTGCGCGAGATTGCGACGCCGAGCGCCGGCGAATACTTGTCGCGGAAGTTGTCGGTGCCGTCGATCGACGCCAGCACCCCGACGCCGACCGGCCAGCTCTCGCCCTGCTGCCGCAGGTTGTACTGGCTGAAGAACTCGATCGTCTTGTCGCTGGTGCGATGAATGCCCGCTTGGAGACCGCGCATCAGCCCGAAGCGGTACTCGAGGCCGATCTGCGCGCCCGAGTCGAGGCCGAACAGATCCTCGACGAGATCGCTGAAGTCCCCCTGACCGAGCGCGCGGCCGAACCGGTGGGTCACCCGAAAGGCGCTCTTGAACCGTGGCAGCCGCAGCGTCGTCGGCAGCGTGATCAGCGTGAAGTCGGGCTGCTCGAAGCTGAAATCGAGGTCCGGGTCGTCCGGCGGCGCCTGCGCGAAGGCCGGCGGCGCGGCGAGCGCGCACAGCAGGAGAACGGCAACGAACGGGGTCGGTCGCAGCATGATCGTGTGATCCTCAGTCGCGCGGGGCACCGCGCTCGATCCAGCGCCGGATGATCTGAATCTGGCCCAGGCGCTTGATCACAGGTTGCTCCTCCTACGGTTGCGCGGCCGGACGGGCGTTCACGACCAGCGCGCCTTTCATGTCATCGTGGCCGTCACCGCAGTAAACGGAGCAGAGCATCGGAAAGTGCCCGACTGCGTCAGCGGTGAACTCGATCACGACCGGTTCGGTGCCGCGCGGAATCTCCTTCGAGACCCGGAACTGCTTGATCTCGAGGCCATGCACGCCGTCGCCCGATCGCAGGACCAGCTGCACGCGGTCGCCCTCCGTCACCTCGATTTCCGCGGGCTCGAACGCGAAGCGCTTCGCCACGACTTCGATCACGCGCGGCTCCGGCGCCTGACGGGCGGAGGATATCCCGGAGGCCAGCATGCACCCGACGAGGATGACGCCCGCCGTCAGGTGTCGCCGCCCGATGGCAGGCACACTCATTCGAGCAACCAGCTGAGCAAGGACGATGCCGGTCCTGGCGCACCGAAACGCGCTGTAAGCGCGGTGCGACGGCGGAGGACCGTTACCGAATCGGTAATTTCAAACGCGGTGCGAAAGCAGCACGCGATCAATCGAGGCGGTACTTCGCCAGGTAGTAGCTCAATGCCCGCTGGCTGATGCCCATCAGCTCGGCGGCGTCCTTCTTCACGCCGCCGGCCTGTTCGAGTGCGCGGCGGATCGTTTCGCGCTCCGTCCATTCGAGGTTCTGGTGGAGGCGCAGCGACGGCAGCCCCGCCACAGGCGAAGAGGTCACGCCGAGCAGCGAGATCGAGCCGCTCGTGATGATCGGGCCCGTGGCGAGGACGACGGCGCGCTCGATCGCGTTTTCAAGCTCCCTGACGTTGCCGGGCCAGTCGTACCGCTGCAGCGCCTGCACCGCCTCGTCCGCCACGCCTTCGATCCGCTTGCCGGTCCGCTGCCGGTGCTTGTCGACGAAGTGATCGATCAGCACCGGAATGTCCTCCCGCCGCTCGCGCAGCGGCGGGATCGCGATCGGGATGACGTTCAGGCGGTAGAACAGATCCTCCTGAAACCTGCCGTCCGTGACCATCTGCTTCAGGTCGCGGTTGGTGGCGGCGATGACGCGGACGTCGACATGCTGCGTGCGCTCGGCGCCGAGCGGCTCGAACTCGCGCTCCTGCAGCACGCGCAGCAGCTTCGATTGGATGGCCGTGCTGAGCGTGCCGATCTCGTCGAGGAAGATCGACCCGCCGTCGGCCAGCGCGAACTTGCCGCGCTTGGTCATCGTCGCGCCCGTGAACGCGCCGCGGACGTGGCCGAAGAGCTCCGACTCGAGCAGCGTCTCGGGAATGGCGGCGCAGTTCACCTTGATGAGCGGCATCTCGCGCTGCGCGCTGCGGTGATGAATCAGGCGCGCCACCATCTCCTTGCCCGTTCCCGTCTCGCCGGTAATGAGCACCGTGCTCTTGGTGTCGGCGACGAGCGTCGCCCGCTCGATGACCTCCTGCATGGCGCGGCTCCGCCCGACGATCCCGTAGTGATTGAACTCGGCGTCGCGCTCGCTGATGAGATACTGCCGCTCGGTCTCCAGGCGCTGGCTCTTGACGGCGCGCCGGGCGAGCGCCAGGAGCTCGTCGATCTCGAACGGCTTCTCGAGGAAGTCTTCGACCCCCAGCTTGAAGGCCTCCCGCACGAGCTGTGTCGTGCCGTGCGCGGTCATCATGACGATCTGCGGCCGCTCGCCGGGCGGCATTGTCTGGGCCAGCTCGCGGATGAACTCGAGCCCCGTCATGCCCGGCATCACGTTGTCGACGACGAGCAGATCGAACGTTCGCTCGGCGAGATGCCGCTGCGCGTCGCGAATGGTCGTCGCCTCGACGACCTCGTGCCCCTCGTCGCGGAGCGCGCGGCCCAGGCGCTTCAGGATCTTCTCCTCGTCGTCGGCCAGCAGAATCGTGCCGTGCGCGGTGGTCATGCGTCGAGGGATCCCGTGGACCGCGGCAGCTCGATGCGGACCTCGGTGCCTTCGCCGGGGCGGCTCGAGACGTGCAGCGTGCCGCCCAGCCCCTCGACGATGTTCTTCGCAATCGGGAGGCCGAGGCCGGTGCCGGCCCGGCGCGTGGTGAAGAACGGATCGAAGATGTGCGGCATGTCTTCGGGTGCGATCCCCGCACCGCGATCCTGGATGGCGATGACCACGCGGCCCTCGCGCACCCGCGTCGTGAGGCGGACCGCCGGGTCGTCCGCGACGGCGACCGCCGCGTCCGCACCGCCGCCGGCGCCGCTGCGCGCCACGGCACTGACCGCATGGCGTGCGTTGGTGAGCATGTTGACGAGCGCCGTGCGGAGCCGTTCGGCGTCGGTGACGACCGGCGGCATGGCGGCGTCCAGATCGACCGCCACGCCGGCATCGGCATCTCCGGCCCACGCGGCGTCGACCGACGCGCGGCAGACTTGATTCAGATCCGCCTCGGCGAGCTCGAACCTGATCGGACGCGCGAAGTCGAGCACCTCGGTGACGATGCGGTTCAGGCGCTTCGTCTCGTCGTCGATGTCGGCGACGGCCTCGCGCAGCTCGGAGGCCGAGACGCGGTCGCGGCGCAGCGTCGCCAGCGACGCCCGGATGATCATCAGGGGGTTCCGCACCTCGTGCGCGATCACCGTGGACAGCCGCCCGAGCGACGACAGCCGCTCCTTCTGCGCCGCCTCGCGCTGGAAGCGCGCGATCGACTCGGTGAGCGTGTTGAACGCCGCCGCGAGCGTGCGGGCATCCTCGTCGTCCCAGGCGTGGCTCTTCAGCGTGACCTTCCGCGTGAGGTCGCCCGTGGCCGCGACGTCGCGCATCGCCGCGGTAATCGCCGCGAGCGGCCGCGTCATCGTCCGCGCGACCCCGTAGCTGAAGAGCGTCGCAAGGAGCAGCGACACGACCAGCACGCCCACCAGCGCGGTGCGGATCGTGTCGAGGAACTGCAGCCGCTCGGTCCGCGACCGCAGAATCAGCGCGACGGGGGCCTCGGCCGCGGCCGATTCGGTGCCGGCCAGCGGACGTACGAGCGCGAGGTACTCTTCCTCGCCGAGCGTCACCGACGTCATCGACGCGGCGCGCATCACCGGCGCGAGCGCCTCGCGCGAGCCGGCCGGCAGCGTCGACGCCAGGATGCGGCCGCCGGCGCCAAACGCGATCTCGCTGCCGGTCAGGTTCCGGAGCTCCGCCGCGCGGCGATCGTCGAGAAAGACGCCGACCGTGAGACGTCCCAGGATGTCCGGCACGGCGCCTTCGAGAAAGACGGGAACGCTGACGAGCTGCAGGACGCCGCGCGCGTGCGGCCGAAACGTCGAGAGCTCCTCGGTGGGCGGCACCTCGCCGAGCTCAGACGGCATGTCGGCCGCGCCGGCCCCCGCGCGGCCGAGCACCCGTCCGGCCTCGTCGGTCAGCACGAGGAGATCGGTGTTGATTTCGGCGCGGTACTCATCGGCCAGCGGCTGCACCGTCGGGGCGTCGCCCGTTTCCACGGCGGCCTTCAGCTTCGGGAGATCGGCCACGACGCGCGCCAGGCGGGTCAACTGGTCGGTGCGGGTTTCGCCAAGTTCCTGCACCAGGCTGCCGGCCTCGGCGAGCCCGCGCCGCAGCTCCGTCTCGGCCGCCGCCGACGCCCGCTCGTCCACGAAGTAGAGCGCGAAGCCGAGCGATACCGTCGCCAGCAGCGTACAGGCGAGAAAGACCCGATTCGTCAGCGACGATGCGACTGACATGTGCCGGTGAATCGTAGTGTAGCGCGCACGCTCGAGGGCGCGCGACCTACCGACGCCTGAGGACCAGGAGGAGCGTGCCCGGTTCGAGTCGCCGGAGGGTGGCATCCGGATAGGGCGAGATCAACGTCCACGTCTCCAGCGCGCCGTCGTCGGCCAGCCGGGCGCCGCGCGCGACCCGAGGTTGGCGAGATCCATAGAGGCGCGCGACCCGCAACCGGTCGTAGCGACCCGCGAGGCCGAACGCGTCGGTCGGCGGCAGCGCGCGCGGCTCCCACGCGCCAGGGGCGCGCACCAAGGCGGGGTCGTCGGCCAGCGCTCGCAGCACGGCGTCGAGATCGAGGGGCGAGACGGAGGCGCGGTAGGCCGGGGCGCGCGGGCCGGCAGGCGCGAAGAGCGCGGCGAGCGCCGGTGCGTCGCGCCACGAGGCCGCGGTCGGGCCCGGCGCGGCAGCGGCTGCTGCGAGGATCACGAGGGTGGTGGTCCAGGCCATCTGCGGCTCCGAGTTATACTTCCCCCCTCACGGCCCGCTCTCAGGAGACTCCCGCGTGGCGTATATCATCTGCGAACCCTGCATCGGCACCAAGGACGCGGCGTGCGTCGACGTCTGCCCCGTGGATTGCATACATCCGCGCAAGGACGAGCCGGCCTTCGCGTCGACGGAAATACTTTACGTGCGTGCCGGCCTGCCCGGTCGAGGCGATCTTCGCGCTCGACGAAACGCCGGAGAAGTGGAAGAGCTTCATCTCGGTGAACGCGCAGTACTACCAGAAGTAGTCTAGGCGTAGTCTAGGCGGGTAGGACGAGTAAGGTATTGTGCCTTCCGCGCCCGATCGCCATACTGGCCCGACTCGCCCGATTGGAGGCGTCAACTCGTGCCTGCTATCCGTAGTCACGTGCTTCCATGCGCGGTGCTCGCCGCAGTAGCGGCCCTCGGCTTCCAGGCCGACGGCCAGGCGACGCCGGACGACCCGGCCGCCCAGTATCAGCTGGCGACGGAAATGTACGACGGCGCGCGCTACCGCGAGGCGCTGGCCGCCTACGAGCTGGCGGCCCAGAGCGACGACCCCTCGCTCGTGGCGCGCGCGCGCAGGGGGCGGATCCGCACCGCGCTCCGGATTGCGGAATTCGACCTGGCCTGGCGCGAGGCGCAGCTGCTGAACGACGACCCCGGCGCCGATCCCGAGGCGCAGACGCTGCTTGGTGACGCACTGTGGGCGATGGGGCGCTTCGACGAGTCGGACGTCGCCTACCGCCGCGCGCTCGACGAAGCGCCTGGACTCTCCCGCGCGCGGTTCGGCCTGGCGCGCTCGCTCACGACCCGCAGCCGCCTCGACGAGGCGCTGAACGAGGCGCTCGTCACCGTCAAGGAGGCGCCTGAGGATCCCGAGGTGCATGCGCTCGTCGGCTTCATCTACGAACGAATGAATCGCTACGACGAATCCGCAGCGGCGTTCGAGCGGTACCTCGATCTCCTGCCCGGACCGAGGAGCAAGGAGGAGCCCTCGAGCATGGCGGCGGTCTTCCAGAGCAAGGTCCGTCTGCTGCGGAGCTTCCGCGGGCGCGTGCCGCTGCAGATGGAAGGCGCCCCGGAGCGCCTGCACCGCATCCCGTTCAGGCTCGTCAACAAGAAGATCGTGCTGCGCGGCCGGGTGAACCGGCTGCCGGTCGAATTCGTGCTCGACACCGGCTCGGAGCGGACGGGCGTGTCGGACGGGACCGCGCGCCGTGCGGGCGTCGGCACCATCACGTCGACGCTGACGGCAGGCGTCGGCATCGCCGCGCTCCGCCGGCTCGACATGGGGCGCGCCGACGAGCTCGAAGTCGGCACGCTGCGGATGCGTAACGTACCGGTGGCGATCCGGCGCGTCGTCCGCAATGCGCTCCCGCGCTGGCAGAACGAGAGCCTCTCGCCGCTCTCGCTGGGCCTCTCGGTTGTCGTCGATTATCAGCGGCGTGAGGTGATCCTCGCGCGGAAGCTGCCCGATCAGGATGCCGACTTCGTGCTGCCGATGCGCATGAACCGGCTGCCGATGGTGCGCGGCCTGCTCAACTCGACGCACCCGGCCTACTTCGTCGTCGATACCGGTGGCGAGCTCATCTCGATCAGCGCCGAGACGGCGGACTCGCTCTCCATGAACCCGCCGCGCCGCATCCCGCTGCGCGTGTACGGGATGTCGGGGCTCGACCAGAACGCGTACCTCCTGCCGGGCGTGGACGTCGATTTCGAGGAGATCGAATTCCGCAACGTGGGGCTCGCCGTCCTGAATCTCCGCGCTCCGAGCGTGCTGCTCGGGTTCCAGGTCGGCGGCATCGTCGGTCACCGGTTCCTGAGCGAGTACCGCGTGTCGATGGACATGGAGCGGAGCGAGCTCCGGCTGGAACGCTTCGAGGGATCTCAGGCAGTAGCCGGTAGCCGATAGGATCCTACCGGCTACCACCTACCAACTAGAAGTCATACCCGATCCACATCGCGAACCGGGCCTTGCGGAAGGCGGAGCTGCCGCCGACGGCCGCGAAGCGCAGGTCCTCCCAGTCCCTGTTGAAGAGCGTGCGCCACGCCCAGTCGAAGTGGACGGGGAAGCCGAGGGCGAACGTTTCGAGCCCGATGCCGTACGACGCGCGGGCGTCGACGAGCCGCAGCCCGTCGACGCGCGTGGCCGGCCCGAACACCGGCGTCAGCTGGCCGAAGATCGTCTGGTTGTACCCGATGACCGGCGTGTAGAGCTCCGACTTGTTCGAGAGCCACTTGAACGGCTGCCCCTCGAAGCGCGCGCCGCCCATGTTCGCGAAGAGGACGCCGCGGACGCCGCCCAGAATGCCGATCGGCGTCAGCATCGCCTCGATGAAGGGGAAGCGGAGCTCCGCGTTGAGGAACGTGGCCTCGGAGCCGAGGAACTCGAGGTACTCGTAGCCGCGCATCTCCGAGTTGCCGCCGAAGTAGGTGAAGTCAGGCGCACCGCCCCAGCTCTTGAAGCCCTTCGCGCGGAGCGCCAGCAGCCCTGTGCCTCCAAGGCGCAGGTAGTACCGCGCGTCGATGTCGGCCGTCTGCCGACCGAGCGTGTCGCCGATGTTCGGGGCCACTTCGTACGACAGCCGCACGGTATTGCCGGCGAGCGGACCGAACTCGCGGAAGACGGTCGTTTCCTGCACGAAGTTGACGCCGAGCGGAATGTAGGTTCCGCTCCGGAACAGCTCGCGGCCGAACTGCTGCTGCTGGAACTCCGCGGAATAGGCCTCGAGGCTCGGGTCGTTGAACTCCTCGCGATACTGCAGGAGGCCGCCGAACAGCTCCACGCGACGGTAGCGGTCGATCGGCCAGATGCCGAACGCCGTGCCGCCGCGCACGGTTCTGGTCGCCACCGCAAGGTCGCGGTCGAGGAACAACCCTGAGAAGGCCGGGTCGTAGAAGACACCCTCCAGCGCGCCGTAGAAGAACGAGGTCTGCGAGAACCCCTGCAGCGAGAAGTTGAACCGCCGCGCCGCATTGAAGAACGAGAACGCCATCGTCCGGTACTGCGAGATCGACGCCGCGTAGAAGCTGAACTGCTTGTCGCCGAGGACGTCGCTGAAGGTCACCGCCGAGCCGCCGAACACGTCGCCGCTGCTCGTGACGCCGACGTTCACCGGCGGGCGGCCGTCGATGAACATCTTCTCGAACGTCCCCTTCCGCCGCTTGTTGTCGGCGATGAGCGTGTGCGTGAGGGGCGCCTGGAAGTCGATGACGGGGCCGGGGGCGCCGAAGTCCGCGCTCGCCGCGGTGGCAATCGGATCGCGCCGGTCGAGTACGTGCAGCTCGTACTCGCCCTTGTAGTAGCTCACGAAGGCGATCCGTGGCTCCTGCTTCTCGCCCGCGCGCAGGACGACGGGCGACGCGTTGCCGCCGAGCGCGTCGGTGTACTGCCGCAGTTCGCCCGTCTTCAGGCTGAGCGTCCAGATATTGTGGATGTTCCCGTTGCGCGCCACCTCCGGCTCGATCGGCTGATTGGGATCGGTCGCGGTCGACGTGAACACGAGCGTGTCGGCGTCGAGGAACTGCGCCGCCGCGTCGTCGTGCGTACCGAAGGTGAGCTGGGTCTTCTGGCCCGTCGCCATGTCGAGCCGGAACAGCTTCTCGTTACCGCTGATTCGCGCCACGTAGACGATCGAACGCCCGTCGGGCGCCCACGTCGGCCCGGAGTCGGCGAAGCCGTCTTTGGTGAGGTTGGTCAGCTCGCGCGTTGCGAGATCGACGACGAAGATGTCGCCGACGCCGCCCTGGAGGGCCGCAAAGGCGACCTTGGTGCCGTCGGGGGAGATGTCGGGCGACTCGGGATCGTCGACCGTGCGCAGCTCGAGCCGGTCCTCGATGTCGCGCGTCAGCACGTTCTGCAGGATCAGGGTGCGCCACTTCTCGCGCCGGACGAAGTAGGCGAGGCGATCGCCAGACGGCGCCCATGAGAGCCACGGCACGTTGTTGAAGCGCATGCCGGGCGTGATGATGAACTCGAAGCCGTAGTCCTGGTCGAAATCCTTCGTCAGGTTCCGGATGATCGCTCCGTCGCGCGCGGAGACGAGCACGATGTCGTACTCGCGGTCGCGCCGGTTGCCCGTGACCATCGCGATGAGATCGCCCGACGGCGAGGGCTCGATCGAGAGCGCGCCGATGAGAGGCGATTCTTCAGGATCGGGCGCCAGGTTCCGGCCATAGTCCGCCGGACGCTCCTTGTCACGGAACGGCTTGAAGCGGTCCTTCAGGTACTTGTCGAACTCCTGATCGAACTCCTCCGGCGTCAGCCGGAACGCCTCCATGTAGGCATCCTCGCCGCCGCCGATGACCGACTTCCGGAGCGAGAAGAGGTACTGCCGGATGCCTTCCTTGCCCCACCGCGACTCGATGAATTCGAACACGGCGTGACCGAGGTTGTAAATCATGCGCACGCTGCCGACGTTCGTGTAGCCCTCGAGCTCGCTCATCTTCGGGATGATGTCGGCGACGGCGGCATCGCGCACCGTCATGAGGTCGATCGGCCGCCAGATGCCGGTCATGTAGTCCGACAGTCCCTCGTTGACCCACAGCGGCACGCTGCGCCGGATGAGGGAGGTCGGGATGATGTCGAACTCGAACTGGTGCGTCAGCTCGTGGACGATCAGGCGGTACAGGAGATCGGGCGGCTCGTCCATCGGCATCACGATCCGGTAGCGCGTCGGCTCGGCGAACGCCCCGACGCCTTCCTGCGCCGCGCCGGGAATCACGTTCTGCTGCTGGAACTCGCTGCTCGTCTTGAAGAGGATCAACGGAATCTTGAACGCGAGGTCGTACTTCAGCTCCGAGCTGATGTGCTGGTACGCGCTTTCCGCATACGACGCGACCCGCTCCAGGTGCTGCTCGATTTCCGGGTAGTAGTAGATCTCGAAATGGTCGGTCGTGTAGATCTGCCACCGGAAATTGTCGTAGCGGATCTGGTTCTTGCCGAAGTAGGGGATGTAGGGCGTCTGCGCCGCCGTGAGCGCGGGCGACAGCAGGATCGCCGCGGCTACCCCGATTGCGGCAAGCGTGGTACGGGGGCTGCTCATGGAACTCTCCTCGCGCGGGCCATCTTACTACTGACGATCGCAGGCCACAGGCCTCAGAGGCCTCAGTGGTCCGTGAACCTCCGCGTGTTCTGAAGCCTGGGGCCTGGGGCCTGGGGCCTGAGGCCTGAGGCCTGAGGCCTGAGGCCTTATTATGACCGCGGCCCGGAGCAAAGGATGTACCGATGAGGTCTCGGGGAACGGCGCGGAATTCGGCCGGTCCCCCTGCCGCCATGGTCGCTCCGTGGCAGATCGTCCACTTTCTGCGATCAGCGCGTCCTCGGTCCGCACCTGAGTGATAATGAGGGCGATGGACGAACAGCTTTCGCATGGCGGCGATGAGGGTGGTGGTGCCGTGCCGCCGGAGACGCCTGGCGAACGCCTCAGCCGCCGCGCGCGGGCGTGGCTCGGACTGGGGGCGCTGGTCGTTGCGCTGACGCTGCTCACGCTGCTCTCGCGGCCGGAGGGGATCGATCCGGATGCCCCGCCGCCGGCCGCCAGCGGCGGCGCCGCGGAGGAGACCGAGGGCGGCGCCGTGGCGGGCAAGCCCGCGAATCTCGGGTTCACGCTCAAGGACATGAACGGCGTCGACGTGACGCTCACGTCGTTCAAGGGCAAGGTGATCCTGCTCAACTTCTGGGCGACGTGGTGCGCGCCGTGCCGCGTCGAGATTCCGTACCTGATCGAGCTGCAGAAGCAGTACGCCGACGATCTCGTGATCCTCGGCGTGTCGGTGGACGATACGGCGGAGAAGCTGAAGCCGTACGCCTCGGAGCTGCAGATCAATTACCCGCTGCTCGTCGCCGCGGGACGGCAGGAGTTTCAGGACGCGTACGGTCCGTTCTACGGCATCCCGGTGTCGGTGTTCGTCGGACGCGATGGATTGATCCACAAGAAGCACTCGGGCATCGCGTCGAAGGAGCAGTTCGAGCACGAGATCAAACAATTGCTGTAGTATGATCCTGGTATGTTGAAAGGTTTCACGCACGCGCGGCTCGCCTGCGGATGTCGGCTCGGCTTCCGCGAAGGCGTCGAGGGGAGCCCGGTGACGGTCGTCATCGAGGCCAAGGGCGCGCACTGCGTGATGCCGCTGCACGTCCGCGACCTTCCGATTTACGACTTTCGCGAGGCGCTGCGCCCGCCGACGCGGTTCCTGCCGGTGGAAGAGGAAGAGTACGAAGAGGAAGGGTGAGCGCCCACTGCCCACTGCCCACTGCCTACTGCCTGCTGAAGTCCACTTTCAACTCGGCCACCAGCGGCAGGTGGTCTGACGCCATCAGCGACAGCCGCGTCCGCGGCAGTTCCACTTTCGTGACGTCGACCGTCCCCTCGTAATAGATGTGATCCAGGTGCAGCAGCGGGAAGAAGCCGGGGTACGTCCGGCGGCGGCGGAGGTGCGTCCGCAGGTCGATGCTCTTGAGGCGTTCGGTCAGCATCGCGGTGGCCAGCCCCCGCATCCATTCGTTGAAATCGCCGAGCACGATCTTCGGCTGCCCGATGCGCCGGTCGTGGACGATCGCGCTGAGCCGCTGCGCCTGGTATCGCCGCTCCAGGTACGCGGTGCCGAGGTGCACGTTGTACAGGTGCAGTGTATGCGAGCCCGCTGCGATGTCGACGCGCTGGCAGCACCGCGGCTCGCACGTCTTCCACGACAGGTCGTACTGCGCGTGGTGGACGATCGGCAGATGGCTGAGCACGACGTTGCCGAAGAGCGCACGACGCAGGTGGCGCGTCGGCGCCATGACCCATCCCATCCCGAGCTGCGCGCCGATTTCCTCGGCCTGCCCCGCCGTGTGCGGCCCGGCGCCGAGGACCTCCTGCAGCGCGATGATGTCGGGCGCGATGCCGCGGATGACCTCGGCGATCCGCATCGGGCTGGTCCGCCCGTCGAGGCCGCGGCAGCGGTGGACGTTGTAGGTGGCGACACGGAGGGTCCTCATCAGCCGGTCGGTGGTAGCCGGTCGGTGGTCGCTACGGCCGCTACAGGCTACCGGCGACAGGCTACCGGCTACAATAGCCATTGTGGGAAAGCTGAAGAGCGAGCTCGAAGTCGTCTGCCCGTGCTGCAAGGCCACACTGGTCATCGACACGAACCTGCGCCGCGTCGTCTCGCACCGCGAGCCTGAGCGCGCCGACAAGCCGGAGCTCGACGAGGCCGCGCGCATCCTCGCGGAGGAAGCGGCCCGGCGTGAAGCGCTCTTCCAGAAATCGATCGAAGCGGAGAAGACGCGCGACGATGCGCTGACGCGCCGGTTCGAGGAGGCGCTGCGGCAGGCGAGCAAGGAGCCAATCACGAAGCCGACGCGCGACTTCGATCTCGATTGATTACCCTCGGGATCTGAACTCCGCGGGCAACTGGGTCCAGCGCTGCCGGCCCTTGTAGTACTTCCACGGCTTGTAGCCGTGCGCCTCGCGAAAGGCGCGATAGCGGCGGCGCAGCCGCTCGATGCGCCGGTCCGACGAGACGATCGGCCGGTGAGGCCATTCGAGCAGCAGCCGCTCCGCCTTCCAGATGTTCGTCTCGGACAGCCGCCAGTCATAGGTGCCGAGCACCCGCAGGTCGACCACCGCGTACGCCTTGATGCGTCCCGTGAAGTCGATGTAGGCGTCGACATAGCTGAGCGCGAGCGCGCGCGGCGTGGCGAACACCGGCTTGCGTCCGTGGAGGCCGGGATCGCGCGAGCGCGCCACCGATCCCCAGCCGCGCGGGCCGCGGTAGACGAAGATCACGTGATCGAGCAGGTCGATCGACTCGAAGCTGAGAACGAGCGGTGGATAGCGGTGCTGCTCGAGGATGACGGCAGCCGCCATCGCCGCCTCGAAGCAGTGCACGGTACCGGTGCGCACCACCCCGCGCAAGCTGCGGAGCGTCTCGCCCCTGCGCTCCATGTTGTACGGGAGCGCGTTGAGCCACCGCTGCACGGCGGCGGGCGTGCGCAGGCGCGCGATGAGCCGCCGTTCCGCGCGCGTGAACGGCAGCGCGGGAGGCTCTACGGGATCAGTGCGCGGGAGCGGGAGCCTTCCGGAGGTCGGCAACGAGTTCAGCGGGCGTCCACGTGTTGCCCGAGTAGGCGGTCACGAGACGCCCGTGTGCGTCGATGACGGCGGTGCGGAGGTTGTGCACCAGTCCGATGTCGGGGTCGCCCGACTGCGCCGTCACCCCGAAGCGCTTGGCGAACGCGAGCACGTCGTCGGGTTTCCCAGTGAGGAAATACCAGCGGCCCCGCTCGGCACCGAGCGCCTTCGCGTGCCGCTCGAGCACGGCGGGGACGTCGTAATCGGGATCGAGCGTGACGGAGACGAGCCGCACGTCCGACAGGTCCGGCGACGTTCGGATCTCCTGCTGAACGGCCGCGAAGTGCTTGTCCATCAGCGGGCAGAAGTCGGGGAGCGGACAGCGCGTGTACATGAACGTGAGCGCGATCCGGCCGCCCCGCAGCGAGCTGAGCGGGCGCGGCGTGCCGGTGTGATCGACGAGCGCGTGATCGGGAACGACCTCGCCTTCCTTCAGCAGATCCGCGTCGGTGATGAGCGGGCCGGCGGGCGGCGCCTCGAGCGGCGCGTGCCCGGTCGTCGTCAGTGTCGAGAGGTACGCGCGCACGTCTTCGACGACGAGCGTGGCGGTGAAGAGATCGCCCGGCTGCTTGCCGTCGAGCAGCGCCGGATCGTTCACGCGATACGGCATCGTCATCGCCGGCATGAAGCCCTTGATGTCCTCGTGCCTGACGAGCACCTCTTGACGGTCGCGGTCGACGCCGAGGATCTGCCCGTGGACTTCGTACTGGCGGGCGTCGGGCGTGCGCGTGCACGCGGCAGCGGACGCGACGACCGCGACGATCACGAGCGCGCGCGTCCACCACATATGGTTAACTCTAGCAGATGATCTGGGTCGGGACCTCCGGCTACAACTATCCAGAATGGAAGGGCAGCTTCTATCCCGAGACGCTGCCGGCGTCGAAGATGCTGCCGTACTACGCCGAGCGGTTCCCGACGGTCGAGATCAACTACACGTTCTATCGCGCGCCGAACGAGAAGATTCTCCAGGGGTGGAGCCAGGCGACACCCGAGCGCTTCAGGCTGACGCTCAAAGCGCCCCGGCGCATCACGCACGATGCGCGGCTGCGCGACTGCGCCGATCGCGTGCGGCAATT
The DNA here is from genome assembly GCA_016184455.1 of Acidobacteriota bacterium. Classification (GTDB taxonomy): domain Bacteria; phylum Acidobacteriota; class Vicinamibacteria; order Vicinamibacterales; family UBA2999; genus MELF01. The sequence continues at coordinate 93,753 of JACPCS010000102.1, read as the reverse complement.
CCTGGAGACGGCCGCGACGCTCGGCCCCAAGCTCGGTGCGCTGTTGTTTCAGCTGCCGCCGAACCTGAAGAAGGATCTCGCGCTCTTCGATGCATGTCTCGACGCGTTTCCGCCCAAGGTGTGCGCCGCGTTCGAGTTCCGCCACACGTCGTGGCTCGATGAGGAGGTCTACGCGCGGCTGCGCGCACGCAACCTGGCGCTCTGCGTGGCCGACAGCGAACGACTCTCGACACCGGTGACGATCACGGCGGACTACGCGTACTTCCGGCTGCGCGATGAGGGCTACACGCCGGCGGACATCGCGCGCTGGGCGGAGACGATTCGAGAACGGACCGAGGGGTGCGGCGACGTCTTCGTGTACTTCAAGCACGAAGAATCAGGCAAAGGACCCGAGTTCGGCCGTCTCCTGATGGACCATTTGGGCCTGCGCTGACACGAAGCGCACGATCTCGCGTTCCGCCCAGTACCCGTCGTAGCCGTCGGCACCGCGCTCGAGAAACGCGCAGTGGCCGCCGTGCTTCGTCAGGGCGGCGGTGATGCAGCGGTTGCCCGTGACCGCGCGATGCCGGAACGGCGCGGGAGGCACGAACGGATCGTCCTCCGCGATGATGATGAGCGTCGGCACACGGATGCGATCGACGACGCGCAGGGCGCTCGCGCGGTAGTAGTAGTCGGCCGAGTCGCGGAATCCATGATGCGGCGCCGTGTAGACGTCGTCGAAGCGCCGGACGGTCCAGATGCGCGACAGCGGCTCGAGCGGGAACGCGTCTGGAAACAGCGCCGCCTTGCGGCGCATCCGCGTCTTGAGATTGCGCACGAAATTCCACTGGTAGACGAAGTTCGCCCGCCGGTCGAGCGCGTCGACCGAGCGCGCCAGATCCATCGTCGGCGACACGGCGCAGACCGCCTTCAGCGCCGACGGTGCCTCGTCGCCGAGCTCTCCTGCGAGCTTGAGCGCGAGATTCCCGCCCAGCGAGTATCCCGCTACCGCCAGCGCCTGGAGTCCGTCCCGCTCGATGAGTTCGCGGATGACGAACAGGGGATCGTGCGTCAGTCCCGAATGGTACAGACCGCGCGAGAGGTGCTCCGTGTTGCCGCAATTGCGTTGATTGAGCCGGACGACATTCCAGCCGCGGGCCCACGCCTTGTCGGAGAGGCCGCACATGTAATGGGCGAGGCTGGAGCCCTCGAGTCCGTGGAGCAGCAGGATCGTCGGGTGCGCCGCCGGATTCGGCTGCCAGTGGCAGTGCGCGAGCACGCGCGCGTCAGCCGCCACATCGAAGTAGCGGGCGGTCGGCTCCGGCAGGCGCGGAAACAGGCGCGGCCGCGCCCAGGCGTACAGCGTCTGGCGGTGGCCGCCGCGGAAGCGCGGCCGGTACTCGGACGGGGTGAACACCATCTGCGTATGTTGGCGGGGTCCCCACGCCGCGTTTTTTGCGGCGTGGGGTGCCTTCAGCTTACCATCGCGCCCATGGAGCGCGACCTTCTCTCGACGCTGCTGCACGTGACGCGCACGCGTCTCGTTCGCGACTACCCGGAGCAGATCATGACATGCCTCGACGCGCTGACCGACGAGGAGATCTGGTGGCGGCCCCATGAGCAGGCGAACGCGGTGGCCAATCTCGTGCTGCACCTGGCAGGGTCGAACCGGTACTACCTCGAGCAGGTGATCGGCGGGCGCGACGTCGGCCGCGATCGCGCGGCCGAGTTCGCCGCGCGCGGCGGCTGGTCGAAGGCGCAGGTGACCGACGCGTGGGAGCAGGCCCGCCGCGCCGCCGAGCGCGTGCTCGACACGATCGAGCCGTCACAGCTCGCACAGACGACCGACCGGACCGGCAAGGTCACCACGTACGCCCAGATTCTGCTCCACGTGACGCATCACAACGCGGCGCACATGGGACAGATCGTCTGGATCACGAAGATGCTCCATCCCGGCGCGCTCGACGAGATCTGGACAAAACAGAGTCAGCGCACGTCGTAAATCCTGAACTGCGCGTTCCGGTACACCTCGGGGAGCGGGAGGTCGGCCTCGGTCACGAGGTAATCGATCTCATAGCGTGCCGCCAGATCGCGGGCCCGATCGGCAGTCAGCGCCGGGAAATCCCCGATCGCACTGACGCGGTCGACGAACCGTACCGCCGCGTCGCGCGAATAGATCGCCAGCGCCGAGTCCTTCACCTCCTCGACCAGCACGTCGCGCGCGGCGGCTACGCGGACGCTCGCGCCGTACTTCCACGCATGGCCCGGGTCCGCCAGCAGGTGCACGTCGCGCGGGCGGCTCGCCACCCAGCGCATTGCCTCCTCCCACGGCGACGCCGGCGTCCGGAGCTCGAACAGCGCCCGTTCGGGACGCTCGACGAGCATGATGTACGCACCGCGTCCCGCTGCGAGCGTCAGGAGCATCGCGGCCACGACCGCAGCGTCCGTCCGTGCGCGCGCATCGACCCAGGCGGCCAGCGCGTAGACGAGCGCGAGGAAGTCCACCAGCCAGAACACGCGCGAAATCTGAAACTGCACCGCCAGCGACACGCCCGCGGCGACGAGCGGCAGGGTGATGAGAAAGAGCACGACGAGCGCCGTCGCGCCCCAGACGAGACCGGTGTCTTCGGCGTCTGCGGCGCCGCTTCGTACTCGCACCCGGTGCGCTCCCCAGAGCAGCCCGAGCAGGCCGAGGTTCGCCATCCATGTCCACGCGGGCCAGTCGGTGGCGAAGAGCGAATCCTTGCTTGCCACCGCCTGCAGCCACACATCGTCCATCGTTGCGACGCTGCCGCGCAGCGGTCCGGCGGCGACCGCGGCCGCCAGCACGGCGGCCGCGGCGATGACGCCGACGCCAAGCGGCAGTCGCCAACGGCGATCGGCCACCGCCAGCGCGACGCCAATGAGCACCGCAAACCAGAGGCCGGTCGTCACGTGCACGAGCGCGCAGAAGGCAACCAGAGTGACGGCGAGCCGCGGATATCGCCGCAGGAAGGCGGCCACGGCCAGGGTGCCGAGGGCAAACGCGAGCACGCGCGGGTGGAAGTACGGCTCGAACGAATTGGCGCTCGTACGCGGGATGCGATGCCGCAGCGTGAGCGCCGCGCCAAGCGCCGCCACGATCCACACCTGCCGGTAGAGGCGTGAGCCGACGAGCACGGCGCCGGACCAGACGAGCGCCATCGAGACGAGATAGCCGATGAAGAACAGCGTCTCGAGCGAGAGCCCCGTCGAGCGGACGAGCGCCGCCAGGATCTCGTCCATGACCATCAGCCGGCCCTCGGCATCGATCAGCATGCCGTCGCGGGGGAAGAGCGACGGATCGAGCGCGTGTGTCACGACCGGGATGTAGAAAGCCTGGTCCGAGACGCCATACCGGTAGCCAGCACCGTTGGCCGTCGCGACCACGACGAACACGACGCCCCCCAGCGCGAGGAGAAGCGCGCGGGCGGCAGTAGTTGGATGCAATGTCGGATCAGAACGCCGGCTCGTCCGCACTGGGCCCGTAGATCGAGGGCACCGGGACGTCGAGGAGCCGCAGATACACCGTGAGCTGTCCGCGATGATGCACGACGTGACTGAGGACGAACGACCGCAGCACGGCGGCCTTCGGCATCGTGAAGAGCGTGCGCCCGGCGCGCTTCAACGACCACATCGCCATCAGTTCGGCGTCGGTCTTGCCGGCGAGTGCGGCGCGCGCATCGGCCACGTGCCTGTCGAAGGTCGCCAGCAGATCGCGGCGCGAGGGGAGCGCCGACGGCGGCTGCTGATTCGGGTCGACCTCGATCTCGGAGCGCGTCAGGGTTTCAGTGGCCCACATCGGCAGCGTCGCCACATGTGCGGCGAGCGCACCGAGTGAGAACGACTTGGCGTGCGGCTTCCAGGCGAACTGCTCCTCCGGCACGCGTTCGAGCACCGTGCGCGTGGTCGCCATCTCGTGGTCGAATTCCGGCAGCAGCGCGTCGACGAGCGGCATTACGACGCGGGCCTGCTGAAGTCGACGCGCGGGACGCGCTCGGCTTCGGGCGGCGCGTTGAACACCGGGTACTCGCGGAAGCCGAACATGCCCGCCGTGATGTTCGACGGAAACTGCCGCCGCAGCACGTTGTATTCCATGACGCGCTCGTTGTAGCGCATCCGCTCGACCGCCAGGCGATTCTCGGTGCCCGAGAGCTCGTCCATCAACCGATTGAACGTCTCGTTCGATCGCAGCTGCGGGTAGTTTTCGACGACCACCAGCAGGCGCGCCAGCGCGGTGCTCTGCTCGTTGGCGGCCTGCATCCGCTGCTCGGGCGTCTGGGCGCCGGCGAGCTTGGCGCGCGAGTCGGCAATCTGGCCAAAGACGTCGCGCTCCTGCTGCGCGATGCCCTTGGTGGTCTCGACGAGGTTCGGAATCAGATCGTTCCGGCGCTGCAGCTGGTTTTCCACCTGAGCCCACTGCGTCTTGATCGCCTCTTCCTGCGCGACGAACTGGTTGTACGAGCAGCCCGGCGCCGTCAGCGCGACCAGCGCAAGCGCGACGAGGACCGCCGCCGTTCGAAGCTGTCGAGTCACGTCTCCACCTCGCGTCTATTGTGACACTAACGCGCTGGAGTCCTTTTTCCGCAACGCATCGCCAGCGCGTTAGTGTCACTGGCAGACACTGGCCGCACACAGCGCGGATGCGCTCTTGGCTTGCGGCGCAGCCGCGCTGTGCCTTACCACCGAGCGCCGCCTCCGCCGCCGCCGCTCCGGCCGCCGCCGAAGCCGCCGAACCCGCCCCCAAACCCGCCGCCGCGGCCGAAGCCGCCGAACGGATCGCCGAAGGGCCCCACACCGCTGTGCCAGCCGCCGATCGGGCCGCCCCAGCGGCGCCGGAAGCGACGCCCCCGCGTCCGCGCTGCGACGGCGTTGAGCAGAAGAAACAGCACGAACAGCGCCACGAGGAGCATCTGGCCCGAGCCGACCTCCGGCGTGTTCGGCACGGCGTCGGGGGGCACGTCTTGCAGCGTGACATTGCGGCGCTCGGCAATGCGGCCGATGATGCGCGAAACGCCCAGCAGGAGCCCGCGGCCGTACTCGCCGCGGCGGAACTCGGGCGCCATGACCTGCCGGCTCGTTTCGCCCGCGAACCCATCGGTGATGAACTGCTCCAGGTCGTAGCCGACCTCGATCCAGACCTGCCGGTCGTTCACGGCCAACACCACGAGCAAACCGTTGTCACGGCCTCGTTGGCCGATGCCGCGGCCGCGGTTCTCGAACATCTCGACCGCATATTCGCGGATGTCGGCGTACGGTGCGATTGTTTCGACCGCGGCGACCACCACGACGTCGCCGCTGGCGCTCTGGAGCGATCGAATCAGCCGGTCCATGGCGGCTTTGCTCTCGGGGTCGATGACGTTGGCAAAGTCGTTGACCGGCGCGGTCAGCTCAGGGAGCTCCTGCGCTGGCGCGGGCGCTGCCAACAGCACCAGGAGGATTGAGCCACAGAGCGCACGACCCGACATCTACGTCCGCCAGCGATCGACCACGCGCGCGAGCTGTTCCACCGCGGCGAGGTACTCCGGGAAGAGGCGCGCCGGGTCGGTCGTCGGGATAGCCGGCCGCCGTTCGAGCGCCAGCACGTCGCTGACGATGCCGTCGGCGAGTCCGGCGGCACGCGCCCCTTCGAGCGTGGCGGCGGTGCGATCCACCGTCGCGCTGCCGCCAAGCCGCGCGACGTTGCGCAGCAGCGCCGCAAACGCCGGTGCCGAGGTGGCGACGAGAGCCGCCACCGCCTGCGGACGGCCGCCCGCTTCGACGTATCCCTCGCGGAGGTGCAGCAGGTGGCTCTTGATCTGCGTCTCGCACGCGCGCCGCAGATCCTCGGGCGCGATCGCGGCGCCCTCGAACGGGTCGTGTCCGAACACGAGGTCGTGCGCGCGGACGATCTCGCCGTATTCGAGTGGAAACGCGTCGAGCGAACGCCGGAACTCGTGCTCCGGCAGGATGAGCGGAGTGGAGATGCGCTGCCGTTCCCAGTGAGCCGAGAGCCGGGCGCATGCGTCCAGATCGCTCAGGGTCAGCGTCTCGACGAGCGCGAGGGAGGTGAGCGGCGCGTCCTCGTCGCCCTCGATACGAGCGCCGTACGCGACGACGGAACGAAGACGATGGGCAAACACGTGCGTCAGATCCGCAACGAGCGCAGCGGCCGCGGGCCGCCACGAGGACATGCGCTCATTCTAGCCGGTAGGTGGTAGCCGGTAGGTGGTAGCCGGTAGGTGGTAGCCGGTAGCCGGTGGTTGGTAGTTGGTAAGCGGTTCTTGGTTCCTGCTACCGCCTACCAGCTACCGGCTACCAGCTAGAATGTCTGCAATGGAATTGCGCGAGCTCAGCATTGGCTGCGTCGGCGGCGGCACGGGCCTTCCGAGTCTGATCGGCGGCCTGAAGTCGAATCCCTGGCTCACCGTCAACGCCGTCGTCACCATGTTCGACAGCGGCGGCAGCTCCGGGCAGCTCCGCGACGAGCTCGGCGTGCTGCCGCCGGGCGACGTGCTCAAGTGCGCGCTCGCGCTCGCGCGCAACGAAGGCGAGGCGCGACGCGTGCTGCTGTCGCGTCTGCCGATGCTCGAGTACCACGCGCGGCTGGCTGGCCATACCGGCGGCAACCTGCTCCTGTCGATGATGGAGCAGTACAGCGGAGACTTTCTTGCCGCCGTCGACGGCCTCCGCGCGCTGCTCGGCTGCCGCGGGCGCGTCTGGCCGGTCAGCATCGAACAGGCGTCGATCTGTGCGGAGTACGGCGACGGGACCGAGACGCGCGGCGAGGTGGAGGTCGACGCGGGCCAGACACGCGGCCGGCAGGTGAAGCGCGTCTGGCTCGAACCGGAGGTCTCGATTCATCCCGCAGTCGCTGACGCCATCCGCGGCTTCGATGCGGTCATCATCGGACCCGGGAGCTTCTTCACGAGCCTGATGCCGCCGCTGCTGGTCCGCGGTGTCCGCGAGGCGCTCGCCGACGTGCGCGGACCGATCATCCTCATCGCCAACCTGCTGACCGAAGGACGAGGCATGCACGGGTTCACCGCGGGCGACGCGGTGCGGTGGGTCTCGCGTGCGATCGACCGTCCGGTGGACGTCGTCATCGCGAACACCGGTCGGCCGTCAGCGGAGGCGCTCGCGCGCTACGCATCCGAGCACAAGGAGCCGCTCGAGCTCGGCTCGCTCGATGCCGGCGTCGAGGCGGTGCTCGGCCGGTTCTGGTCGAGCGCGATCGCGCGGCACGACCGGCGCCGGCTGGCGTACGCCGTGTGGACCGTCCTCAGCCAGCGGCTCCTCGCCGCGACGCCACACGCGCAAGCCGTCCAGGCGGTCCCGTAGCTCCGCGCCGTACGCAAATTTTGCCGAGCCCCACGGGCTCCGACACGAACGCTTTGAACGACCCGAACGATCCGAACGCTTAGAAGAGCGATCCCTCCGCGATGCCCATCATCCGCTGTCTGACCATCGGAATCGGCGGCCCCCCATACGTCAGGAATTGGTCGTGGAACTGGCGCCAGGCCTGCCGCCCGCCGCGTGACGCCGTCCAGTCGTCGCGCAGCTTGCGGATCATCAGCTTGCCCATCGTGTAGTTGAGGTACGCGGGATCGTAAGTGCCGCGCGCCGCCTGCTGCCGCGCCGTGCCCACGTCGGTGAAGGCCTCCTCGCGGAACATCCGTTCCGACGCCTCGACGGTCATTCCTTTCGTGTGCAGGCCGATGGCCGAGAGGAACCGGGCGTTACGCATGAGCGCGTTGGTGAGCTGGCCGATGTGCGTTTCCGGATCACCAGCGCCGAGCCCCATGTCCCACATCGTCTCCTCGGCGTAGTGGGCCCAGCCTTCCGCGAACGCGTAGCCGACGAAGAGCCGTCCGACGAGCGAGGGGTTCCGGTTCGAGTGCAGGAACTGCAGGAAGTGTCCGGGCCAGACCTCGTGCACCGAGGTGAAGAGCAGATCGGCCTGGCCCGGCAGATAGTCGCGCTGCTCGGCGGGCGTCCAGGACGGATCCGGCGGCGCGATGTAGTAGGTCGCCGGCAGCCCCTGCTCGTACGGGCCGGGGATGTCGATGTAGGCAAAATTCGCGCGGTTGTACGGAGGTGCCTCGTCGACGTTGGCCTGCTCGTCGCTCGGAATCGTCGCCACTCCGGCGTCCTGCACGAACGTCTTGAGCACGGCGAGCTGCGCGCGGGCCCCCTCGACGACCCCGCCCTTGGGCTTGACGGCGTTCATCTTCGCGATGCACGCCGGGATCCCGGCGCCAGGTGCGTGTTTCGCACACGCCTCCCGGAGTGCCTGCTGGTTGCGCGCCATGTCGGCGCGCCCCGCGGCCTCGAGGTCGGCGAGCGGGGTGGTCACCCCCTCGGTCATCTGCAGCATGCGGGCGAACCGGTCGGCGCCGAGCGCGAAGCTGCCTGTCGCCGTCGCGCGCTGCGACTCGAGCCAGCCGGCGAGTTCGCGCATGGCGGTCGCCGCGCCGCTGTTGGCGGTGCTGAACTCCTTCTGCCGTGCGGCGTCCTGCACGCTGGCGAAGATGCCGGGCACGTCGTTCTGGTAGAAATCGGCGAAGCCGCGGAACGCCGACACGCCGCGCTCGAGGAGCGGACGGGCGAGCGGCGTACGCAGGTTCGCGCGGATCCGGGCGGTGGCCTGCGGCACCGCGCGCGCGTAGCTCGTATACGCGCGCATGCGTACGTCGAGCGGCGCATAATCGCGCGTCAGATAGGGCGCGGGATCCAGGTTGTCGACGATCCAGTCGAGATACCAGGCCGGATTGGTGAACGGCGCCTCGGCGACTTCCAGCCAGTAGAGATCGCGCTCGAAGCGCGCGATGAGGTCGTCGCGCTCGAAGCGCTCCGCCTCGCTCAAACCGGCGTCCATCGCCGCGGCGCGATCGCGCGCCGCGTGCAGCCGGCGCATCTCGGCGGCGATCGCCGCCGCGCTCCAGTCGGGCAGGCGGCCGTCGTATTCGTGGCGGCCCTGGACGACCGCGAACGCCGGATGGGCCTGCAGGTACTCCTCGATGAGCCCGTCACGCACGCTCGCCCAATTCGGAGCTGCGGGCACGGGGGCATTGTCAGTCGTCTGCCCGCACGCGGGCAACACGGCGGCCGAGATCAGGCAGACGTACACAAGAGCACGACGGACGGTCATCGACGTTTCCTCGCGACCGACGGTTTCGTGCGCGTCGAACGCGCCGATCGCGCGGAACGAACCGAACGTGCCGAACGAACCGAACGTGCCGAACGATCCGAACGTTCCGAACGCATCTCGATTGCGCGCCGAATGATCTTCTCGAACAGCGCGCCCGCCTCGCCGCTGCGGGCCGGCCGGTTCGATTTCCAGATGTCAGGATTCTCCTGCGACAGGATGTCCGCGAAGTCGCCCTGACTCTTCACGCTGAGCGGCGCGAACTCGGCGATGTCGACCGGCCCGGCCCAGTCGTCACGGTGCTTGATGAGCAGCCACGATCGGTCGGCGCCGCCCGCGGCCCAGCGTGCACCTTTGGTGCGCACCAGGACCCACGATCCCTTGAGCTTGTAGCCGTCGAGCGTGAACTTCAGGTCCCCCTTCTTCAGCGCCGCATCCACGTCGTCGACTTCGGGCGTCCACGTGCCGCGATCCCAGAGCATGACGATTCCGGCACCGTAGCCGGACGGGATGACGCCCTCGAAGTCGCCGTACTCGATCGGGTGATCTTCGACGTGCATCGCGAGCCGCTTGACGGCCGGATCGAGCGACGGACCCTTGGGCACGGCCCACGAGAGCAGCACGCCGTCGTGCTCGAGGCGGATGTCGTAATGAAGGTGGCTCGCCAGATGCTTCTGGACGCAGAAGAAGCGGGCCTTGTGTCCGGCGGGCGAGCGCCGGGACCGTGAACCGGCGGGCTCGGGCGTCGTGCGGAAGTTGCGCTTGCGCTTGTATTCCTCGAGGGCCACGGGCTCACCGCCCTGCGTCGGTCAGTCGGCGCATCGGCCGCGCGAACAGGAGGAGGAGCACGCCGGCGGCGACGCCGAACGCCGCGACCGATCCGAACAGGCTCGGGAGCGTCATTGCCTCGTAGAGCGCGGCCAGCCGGCCGCCAATGTAATTGCCGACGGCGCTCGCCAGGAACCACACGCCCATGATCAACCCGCCGATGCGGACCGGCGCGAGCTTGCTCATGGCGCTGAGCCCCACCGGGCTCAAGGCCAGCTCGCCGCACGTGTGGAGGAAATAGACGAGAACCAGCCACATCGGGCTCACCATGATGCCGCGCTCGGCGAGTACCGCGCCGCCGACGAGCAGGGCGAACCCTGCGCCCACCAGCATGAGTCCCGTCCCGAATTTGGCGGGGCTCGAGGGTTCCGCACCGCGGCGCGCCAGCCAGACCCACAGCCAGGCGAAGACCGGTGCCAGTCCAATGATGAACAGGGAATTCAGCGATTGGTACCACGTGCTCGGGAACTCATAGCCCAGAACGGAATTGTTCGTGTTGCGATCGGCAAACAGGTTGAGCGTGGAACCCGCCTGCTCGAACTGCGACCAGAAGAGGGCCGCGGCGAGGAACAACACGCCGATGACGTAGAGCTGCTTGCGCTCGTCCGGCGTCCAGCCGGAACTGAGATACAGCCAGCCGAAGAAGGCGACCGTCAGACCAAGCAGGAAATAGCCGGCCGCATCGGCGACCTGCGTGGCCGTGATCGGCAGGACACCCGAGTACGCGCCGACGCCGATGACGACGATGGCGCCGAGCACGGCGGACGTCCAGAGGAACGCGCTTCGTCGCTGGCGGGCGAGCGCCTCGGGCGTTCCCAGGCTCGCCGGATAGCGGCCCGCGTCCCCGAGGTACTTGCGCCCAAGTGTGTACTGGATGAGCCCGAGCACCATGCCGACGCCGCCTGCCGCGAAGCCAAGATGCCAGTCGATGCGCTGACCCAGATACCCGCAGACGAGCGGCGCCAGCAGCGCGCCGACGTTGATCCCCATGTAGAAGATCGAGTACCCGGCGTCGCGGCGGGCATCCTCCGCCGAATAGAGCCGCCCGACGATGACGCTGACGTTCCCTTTCAGCAGACCCGTACCGACCACGATCAGAAAGAGACCGAGATAGAACATCGAGAGAGACGGCAGCGCGAGGCTGAACTGGCCCGCGGCGATCAGGAGGCCGCCGTAGAGGACGGCGCGCTGCGGCCCGATCAGGCGGTCGGCGATCCAGCCGCCCGGCAGGGTCGTCATGTACACCATCGACGTATACAGGCCGTAGATCGCGCCCGCGGTCGCCGTGTCGAATCCAAGTCCACCGGCTGCTGGCGCCGCCGTCATGAAGAGGATCAGGAGGGCGCGCATCCCGTAGTAGCTGAAGCGCTCCCACATCTCGGTGAAGAACAGGGTCGACAGGCCGCGCGGGTGTCCGAAAAAGGCGGTGTCGTAGGCCGCCGCTTGCTCGTGTTCGACCGGCCGCCGGACCGCCGCTGTGCTCGGGTTCACAGGCGTCGCTCCTCCGCGAGCAAGAATAGTCCCTTTTCATACAATGAGGGACGTGCGGGCGCTGCTCATCTCGACCTACGACCTCGGCCGGCAGCCGCTCGGGCTGGCATCACCGGCCGCGTGGCTCCGGCGCAGCGGCGTCGCGGTCGACTGCGTGGATACCTCGCGTGAGCCGCTCGACGATGGGCGAATTCGGTCGGCGTCGGTGGTGGCGTTCTATCTGCCGATGCACACGGCGACGCGGCTCGCGGCGCCGCTCATCGATCGCGTCCGCGCGGTGAACCCCGACGCACGGCTCTGCGCGTACGGGCTCTATGCGTCGCTCAATGCCGAGTGGCTTCGCGCGCGAGGCGTCGCCGCCATCCTCGGACCCGAGGCGGAGGCGGAGCTGGTTGAGGTTGTCACCTCCGAACTCCCAAGTCCCAACGCCCAACGCCCAACGCCCGACGCCCAAAGTCCGAAGCCCAGGTTCCTCCAGCCCGATCGCGCCGGACTGCTGCCGCTCGACCGGTACGCCTCGCTGCGGATGCCGGACGGGACGCGGCGGACGATCGGCAGCACCGATGCGTCGCGCGGGTGCAAGCATCTCTGCCGCCATTGTCCGATCGTGCCCGTCTACCGCGGCCGGTTTCGCGCCGTGCCGATTGACGTCGTGCTCCAGGACATTCGTGCCCAGGTGGCGGCGGGAGCGCAGCATATCTCGTTCGGCGATCCCGACTTCTTCAACGGACCGACGCACGCGCGCCGACTGGTGGAGCGGCTGGCCCGCGAGTGGCCGGTCCTCTCCTATGACGTCACGATCAAAATTGAGCACCTGCTGCGGCACGCCGAGCTGCTGCCCGGACTGCGTCAGACGGGATGTGTGTTCGTGACGAGCGCGGTGGAGTCGATCGACGATGCCGTCCTCGCAAAGCTCCGGAAAGGGCACACGCGGGCGGATTTCGTCCGCGCGGTCGCGCTGTGCCGCGAAGCGGGCCTGACGCTGGCGCCCACGTTCATTCCCTTCACCCCATGGACGACGCTCGAAAGGTATGTGGAGCTGCTGGACCTCCTCGACGAGCTCGCCATGGTCGATCACGTCGCGCCAGTTCAGCTGGGTATCCGGCTGCTCGTGACCGCAGAGTCGCCGCTCCTGGAGCTGCCGGAGATCGGCGACCGGGTCGGCGCGTTCGATCAGGGGTCGCTCGCATGGCGGTGGCGACATGAGGACCCTCGCGTCGACGCGCTGCAGGAGTGCGTGATGCGGATCGTCAGCGCCGGTGCCGCACAGCCGCGCGCTGCCGTCTTCGCGGACATCGACGCCGCCGCCCGCGAACAGGCGGGTCTTCCCGTGGCGATCCGTCGCCGAGCGCCTCGTATGACGGTGCCGTACGTGAGCGAGCCGTGGTACTGCTGCGCGGAACCGATGGAGCATGTCTGAAGGCAAGCGCGTCCTCATCGTAGCGACGACTACCGGCTACCAGATTCGCTCGTTCGGCGCCGCGGCCGAGAAGCTCGGCGTACGGCTCGTCTTCGCCAGCGACCGCTGCAATCGGCTCGAGGATCCGTGGTGGGATCAGGCCATCCCCGTCCGTTTCCATCAGGAGAGGCGGTCGGTTGATGCGGTCGTGGGCGCCCTGACACAACGTCCGCCTGATGGCATCGTCGCGGTCGGCGACCGTCCCGTTGTCCTTGCCGCCCATCTGGCGTGCGCGTTCGGCCTGCCGGGCCATCCCCCGTCGGCGGCCGCGGCGAGCCGGAACAAGCTGTTGACCCGCCGCGCGTTTCGCACGGCGGGGCTGCCCACGCCCTGGTTCGAGTCGACGCCAATCGACGGCGACATCCATGCGCTGGCGCGCCGCGTGCCGTATCCGGCCGTGGTCAAGCCGCTGGCGCTCTCGGGCAGCCGCGGCGTGATGCGCGTCGACACCGCGGCCGAGTGCCTGGCCGCCTTCGATCGGCTCCGTGCGCTGTTACGGTCGGCCGACGTTCGCATCGAGCGCGACGAGGCGCACGGCCAGGCACTGGTCGAATCGTTCATTCCAGGCGTCGAGTACGCGGTCGAGGGGCTGCTCGACCACGGCAGACTGCGCGTGCTGACGATCTTCGACAAGCCCGACCCGCTCGACGGTCCGTTCTTCGAGGAGACGATCTACCTCACCCCTTCCGCGGCGTCGTCGGAGCGGCAGCAGCACATCGTGGCAGTCACGGGTGCGGCGGCTCGTGCGATCGGCCTCCATCACGGCCCGATCCACGCCGAGTGCCGCGTCGATGGATCCACCGTGTACGTACTGGAGATTGCCGCACGGCCGATCGGCGGCCTGTGCTCGCGTGCCTTGAGGTTCGAGAAGAATGTCTCGCTCGAGGAACTGCTGCTGCGGCATGCGACCGGCGAAGACGTGTCGGGGTACGTGCGCGAAACGGCTGCCGCCGGCGTCATGATGATTCCGATTCCGAAGCGCGGGATCTATCGGCGGGTCGACGGGGTAGACGAGGCGCGGGCCGTGCCCGGCATCGAGGACGTGCAGATGACCGCCAAGCCCGACGCGCGGGTGGTGCCCCTGCCCGAGGCGAAGAGCTACCTTGGGTTCATCTTCGCGCGCGGCGACACCCCCTCAGCGGTGGAGCACGCGCTGCGGACGGCACACGCGCGGCTGCAGATCGTGATCGACCGCGAGGTGGAAGTCGTCAGCCCTTAGCCTGCTGCGGGACGTACCCCGGCGGGAGCGCCGCGCCCTCGCCGAAAAAGAAGTCCTCCATGTGCCGGGCAATCAGGTCCTGCGCTTCCCTCTGCCACGGCATCAGGTGGTACTCGTTCAGGATCATCTTCTGCCGATCTTCCCAGAGCTTCCACGCCTGCGCCGACACGTTGTCATAGATCCGCTGCCCCAGCTCGCCCGGCCATGGGGGCGCGTCGAGGCCGGGGAGCTCCTTCTGGAACTTCACGCAGTGCACCATGCGGCCGCTCCTATTTGGGGGCGCGGTATCGGCGGGGCGTGGAGGGGCGCATTCGTCCATAGGCTTGATGGTAACCCGGTACTTGTCGTGAGTTGATTCAGATTCCAACCTCAACTGTCGCGTTCCACGTCAGCGGCCGCGCACACGGCCGATGCCGCGCCATTGCTGCAGATGATTGACGCGGCGTCAGTTAGCCCTGCCGATCGCTTGTGGCTGGGCTCGGCACACCTCTTGAAGCCCGCGCCCCCGTTGCCTGGTTGCCCCCCGGCGGGGCCGGATCGAGAAGAGGAGGATAACGTGGAGGGAGTGCGGAAAGAACGACGTGGATTTGCGTCGATGTCATCTGAGAAGCAGCGCGAGATCGCCAGTAAGGGGGGTCGTGCAGCGCACGACAAAGGGACGGCGCACGAGTGGACGCCGGATGAAGCGCGCGCGGCCGGCCGCAAGGGCGGTCAGATCAGCCGTGGAGGCCGCGGACGACTCATGCCTCCCGCCGCCCCGATGACTCCTAGCCCGGTGGGAGTTGCCGCATCACGCGAGTAAGGATGCGCGCGCGTACATTCTGCGGTGCGCTGGCGTGCCTGACGCTCGCGGCGGGGGCCGCGGCGCAGACGCCAGCGCCCGCATCTCCGACGACCACTTCCACTCAGACCGCCATCACCCAGGATGAGATCGTTCTCCAGGGTGACACAACACCGCGGCCGGCGCTCCCGACCCTCTTCGGCGACACGGGATTCTGGTTCGTGCCGACGGCGGAAACGCTGCCGGCGCGGCGCTGGTCGGTGAGCCTGTTCCGCGCGAATTGGGATCGCCGACAGGGGCTGACCGACGTCAATCAGATTGGCGTGACCGGTGCGTTCGCCGTCACGGATCGCCTCGAGCTCTTTGGGTCGTGGCGAACGGTGCGGATCGATCGCGACGTCCGGCCCGTCTTCGTCCCGACCGAACCGGCCTTCGGCGGGGTCTCCCAGGAATATCCCTACATCCGCCGCGGCTGGTCCAAGACGCTCGGCGGCCCGATCATCGTCGGCGGCAAGTTCAATCTGATCTCGCAGTCGCGCGGCGACGCGATGAGCGTGGCACCGCGCGTCATGATGAAGTTCCCGAGCGGGTCGACGTGGGCCAGCACCAACGACTGGGACGGCCACGTGGATCTCGTCCTGAGCCGCGAGTTCGCGAGCCAGATCGAGCTGTCCGGCACCGCCGGCGCGGTGCTGCGCGGCGACCCCGACGAGTTCCGCGTGTCGGACGGCGTGACCTGGGGGCTCGGCGCCGCGTTTCCGACGCGCACGCCGATTCGCGCGCTGGTCGAGTGGCAGGGTGAGTTCGTCATCAAGGACAACACGTCCGTCATCACGCCCCCGTACATCGCCGAGGACGGCAGCGTGGCGCCGCTGCTCAGCCCGATTTCGGATCCGACCAACGTCAAGGTCGGCGGCGTCTGGCAGGCGCGCAACGGCCTCTTCGTGCACGCAGGACTCAATTACAGCTTCGGCACGGAGGGCCGTCGCGTCGGCGGCATCGACTTCGACCACCATTCGTTCGGGTTCGACATTCGCATCGGGTGGCACCCCGGTGTCACACCGCCGCGCGAACGCGTCCGCGTCATCAAGGAGACGACCACCGTCACGCAGCAGGTTGCGGCGGCGCCGCCGCCTCCTCCGCCTGCGCCGCCGCCGAACCGCGGACCCGCGGTCACGGTGGGGTGCAATCCGTGCACGGTCGAGCCGGGCCGCACGTCGAACCTGTCGGCGAGCGGCACCGATCCTGACGGCGACCCGCTGACCTATCAGTGGGCAGCGCCGCAGGGGACGTTCAACAATCCGACCGCGCCCAACACGGTCTGGACTGCGCCCAATCAGGAGGGGAGCGTGCCGGTCACCGTGACGGCGCAGGACAGCCGGGGCGCCACGGCCACTGGCAGCACGACGATCCAGGTCGTACGGCGGACGACGATCACGTTCGAGGACGTGCACTTCGACTTCGACCGGTTCAACCTCCGGCCGGATGTGCTCACGATCCTCGACGATGCGATCACGAAGCTGCAGTCGAACCCGGATCTGAACGTGACGATCGAAGGTCACTGCGACAGCATCGGCACGGTCGAATACAATCTCGCGCTCGGCGAGCGCCGTGCGAATGCCGTCCGCGACTACCTCGTCAACCGCGGCATCGCGGCGTCGCGGCTGCGGTCGGTGAGCTACGGCGAGGAGCGGCCCATCGCGGACAACAGCACCGCCGCGGGGCGCGCGATGAACCGCCGGGCGCACCTGATGGTGATCATCCAGTAGCTGAGCTGGCTGCCTCTGGCATGCGGTGTGTTACTCGACGCACCGCATGCCAGAGGTGCGTCGCGTCCTTCCCGTTTTCTTCCTGGCGGCTACCCTCGCTGGCGGCGCCTGCCACGAGGACGGTGACATCCGCATTGCCAGCCTCGACTTTATCGGCGTCGAGCACGTCGATGCCGACGGGCTGGAGCGGGCGCTTCAGACGCGGGAGGGCTCCTGGCTTCCGTGGGGGCGCAAGCGCTCTTTCGACCGGCGCGCCTTCGAGGCCGATCTCAAGCGGATCGAAGCGTTCTACCGCGATCGCGGATTTCCGGACGCGCGCGTCACCTCGTTCGACGTCGACCTGAACGAGGCGCAGGACGCCGTCTCGATCACCGTCCATATCTCCGAGGGCGAGCCGATCCGCATTGCGGCGATGGACCTGGTCGGCTTCGATGTGCTCCCGGAGGGCGACCGCACGCGGCTGCGCGAGGCGATGGAGCTCCGCGTCGATCGCCCGCTCGATCGCCAGCTCGTGCTCGCCGCCCGCGAGCGGGCCACGAATGACCTGCGAGACAACGGCTACCCGTACGCGACCGTCACCATCAACGAAGAGGAGGCCGGACCGAACCGCCAGCGCGTCCTCTTCGAAGCGTCCCCCGGCACGCTCGCTCGCATCGGCGCCATCGAGGTCGAGGGCGAGGCGAGCGTCAGCGAGCAGGTGATTCGGCGGCAGCTGACGTTCGCCTCCGGCGATCGTTACTCCCGGCGCGAGCTGCGCGAGAGCCAGCGGAAGCTCTACTCGCTCGAGCTGTTCGAATTCGTCAACATCGAGTCGCTCGAGAATCGGACCCCGCAAGCGCCGGAGGTGCCGGTGCGCGTGACGGTCGCGGAAGGCGATCACCGGCGCGTGACGTTCGGCGTCGGCTACGGCACGGAGGAGCAGGCGCGCGCGCGGCTGCGGTGGGATCACGTGAACGTCTTCGGCGGCGCGCGGCACGCGGGCTTCGAGGGCAAGTGGTCGTCGCTCGATCGCGGCGTGCGGGCGGAGTTTCGCGAGCCGGCCGTCCTGCACCGCCATTTCTCGCTCAACTTCGACGGCCAGGCGTGGCAGGCCGCCGAGCCGGTCTACTCGCTGAACTCGTTTGGCGGCCGCGTGACGCTGCGGCACCAGGCGAACACGCAGGCGTTCTGGAGCGTCTCGCTCAGCAACGAGTACCAGCGCAGCAGCGTCACGCCGGCAGCGCTCGAGGACCTGACCATCCGCGACGAGTTGATCGCACTCGGCCTCGACCCGCGTACCGGGCAGTCGAGCGGCACGCTCTCGGCCGTTGCCTTCGACGTCGGACGGAACACGACCAGCAGCGTGCTCGACGCGCGCGCCGGCTATGCCATCAGCGCCCACGTGGAGCAGGCGGGCCGGTGGCTGCCCGGCTCGTTCAATTACCGGGCTGCCACGACCGAGGGGCGCCACTATGTCTCGGTGGGCCGCGCGCTCGTGCTCGCCAATCGCCTGCGGCTCGGCACGATCGCCGCGATTGGCGATCTGGAACCGAACGTCCCCTTCTACAAGCGGTACTTTCTTGGCGGGTCGTCGAGCATTCGCGGCTGGGGGCGGTTCGAGGTGGGGCCGACCAGCGGCTTCGGCCTGCCGATCGGCGGGCACACGATGCTCGAGGGATCGTCCGAAGTCCGCCTGCCGCTCTGGGGAAGCTTCGGCGGCGTCGCGTTCCTCGACTACGGCAACGTCTGGTCGCGGTCGTGGGACTTCCACGTGGACGATCTGCGGTATGCCGTCGGACCGGGCCTCCGGTATCTCACGCCCATCGGGCCCATCCGCGTCGATTTCGGCTATCAGCTCAATCCGATTCCGAACCTGCGCGTCGACGGCGAGCCCGAGCGCCGCCACTGGCGCCTCCACTTCAGCGTGGGGCAGGCGTTCTAGTGGTGGGTATCAACTGATGTCCTGCAATCCACGGCAGCCCTTCGACGGTGGTTTCGCCGGCCGCGACAGCGGAGCGGCCGGTCCTATTGCGGGAAGGACGTACCAGGAGATGCGCCGGGTCGTCCGCCGATCGCTCCAGGTCATCGCGCTCCTCACCGCGCTGATCGTCGGCGCGGCGGCCATGGCGGCCATCGTCGCGCAGACCACCTGGTTCAAGGAGTGGCTCCGCGCCTTCATCGTCCGCCAGGCGGCTGACTACGTGAATGGGCGGCTGTCGATCGGACGCCTCGACGGGAACCTGCTGTTCGGCGTCGAGCTCGAGGACATCCGCATCACGATGGACGACCAGACCGTCGTCGAGATCCATGACGTCGGCCTCGACTACAACATCCTCACGTTTCTCGCCGGCCACGTCGTCCTCGACGACATCCGCGTGAACCAGCCGGTGATTCGCGTCCAGCGCACGGCCGAGGGATGGAACATCACGCGGTTGTTTCGGGCGCGGACACCGGACTCGCCCCGGCGGCGCCTGCCGATCGAGATCGGCGAGCTCGGCGTGAGCGACGCGACCGTGTACGTGCAGGAGCCGGCTGAAGAGCGCGCGGTCGGCACGGCCGGCGTCATGGTGCCGGCCCGAATCGGCCGTCTCGATGCCTCGGTCGGCGTGACGAGCAACGAAGATGCGCTGACGATCGACCTGGCGCACGTGTCGCTGCGCGCCGACGAGCCGTATCTCGGGATCAATGCCCTCTCGGGCGTGATCAGGCGAACCGGGGAGGGTCTGACGCTCGACAAGGTGGCGCTACGGACGGAGGAGAGCTCCCTCAGCGTCGACGGCGTCGTCACGATGCCGAAGGAGGGAACAGGCCGGCTCGATCTCCATGTGTCATCCGACAAGTTCGTCGTCGACGAGTTTGCGCGTGTGGTGCCCGCGCTGCGCGGCTACGTGCTGCAGCCGGCGTTCGAGGTCGACGCACGCGGCCCGATCGACGCGCTGTCGGTGGAGTTCAATGCACGCGAGGCACACCTGGGCGAGGTCAGCGGCGCGTTGACCGCCGATCTCGAAGGCCCCGAGCGTCGCATGACGGGGACGACCTCGCTCGTGCACGTCAACGTCGAGCCGCTCATTCGAGCCCGCGTGCGGACGGCTGCGGATCTGGGGAGCGACGTGACCGGCGAGGCCCGGTTCGATCTGGTCCTGCCCGCGGCGGGACGCCCGTTCCACGGAACCTATACCCTCAATGCCGGACAGGCGGCGTTCGCCGGGTATCAGGCGCGCGATGTCGTGGCACGGGGACGCATTGATGGCACGGTGCTCCGAGTCGATGGTGCCGCCAGCGCCTATGGCGGCCGTGGGACCGCTACCGGCACCATCGCCTTCGGACGCCCTGTGACGCTCTCGCTCACCGGCCGCGCCGCGGCGATCGATCTCCGTAATCTGCCACCCGTGTTTCGGGCGCCGGGAGTCCCGAGCGAGCTCCAGTTCGCCTACACGTTGAACGGCCGAGGCCACGTGTATTCCGCCGACCTGCAGTTCGACGCATCGGCGCTCGCGGCGGCCTCAATCGCGCCGGGCACGACCGCGCAGGTTCGCTTCGGCGCCGGGCGCGCGCCAGAGTACGCGGCGCGCGGACAGGTGGCGAATCTCGACGTCCAGCAGGTTGGCCACGGCTTCGGCATCCGCGCGATCGCCGGCGACCGGTACCGCAGCCGCGTGAACGCCACGTTCGACGTGACGGGCAGCGGGGGTGGCCGGTATCCGTTCACGCTCGACGCGACCGGCACTCTGGTCGACTCGGAGCTCTTCGGCGCGATGTTCCCGCGCCTCGAGATGGACGCGCATTTTGGCGGCGGCGACGCGCGCGTGAGCGCGGCCGGCGAGTTTGCGCAACTCGACCCGGCGGTGATCACCGGCAACGAGCGGATCGCCGGCACCGTCACGGGCGCGATGGACCTCGAGGCGACCATGCGTGACTACGTGGCCGGCGTGACGATCGATTCGATCGAAGCACGAGGACGGGTCAACCTGGCTGACTCGACCGTTGGCGGGCTCGACATCGACTTCGCCGCGATCGACGGCAGCTACCGCGATCGCGAGGGGCAGCTCACGACGTTCGAGATCACCGGTCCGGACCTCACGGCACGTGCGCAGGGGACGATCGCCCTCACCGACGCGGGTGCCTCGAACCTGAAGGCGCACATCGAGACCCCGGCGCTCGAGTCAGTCGGCACGATGCTGAAGCGGCCGCTGCGCGGCGCGGCCGTGGTCGATGCCACCGTCACCGGAAACGCGCGCGAGCTCACGGCCGAAGGTGCGTTGCAGGGGAGCAACATCGGCTACGGAGAGACCACCGCGCTCACGCTGAGCAGCACGTTTGCAGTGTCGGTGCCCGAGCTGACGCCCGACGCCGCCACGGTGCGCGCTACGAGCGCGGCGACGTTCGTCGAGATCGCCGGCCAGAGCGTCAACGAGTTGACCGCCGACACGACCTACTCGCAGGGGACGCTCGATTTCAGTGCGGTCGCTCAGCACGGGATGCGCGAGGTGGCGGCGAGCGGCGTCGCCGTGCTGCACCCCGACCATCACGAGATCCATCTCGGGGATTTCGCGCTCCGGGCCGAGCAGGTCGAGTGGCGCTCGGCTCCAGGCGCCGAGGCGGCGATCCGCTACGGCGAGGACCGTCTCGCCGTCGAGGATCTGCGCCTCGTCAGCGGGGATCAGCGCATCCAGCTCGATGGTGGGCTCGGGTCGCCAGGAGATGTGCTGCTCGTGCGCGCCGGGAACGTCGACATGGCGCAGCTCGACACGCTGCTGCTCGGCGAGCAGCGATTCGCGGGCCGCCTCGACGCGGAGGCGGCGGTCTCGGGGCCGCTCGAGGCGCCGCGCGCGGAAGGGTCGTTCGCGCTCCGCCAGGGAGCGTTCCGGCAGTTCACGTTCGACTCGCTGGCGGGCCGGGTCGACTACGTGGGCCGGGGCGTGAACGTCGACGTGCGCCTCGATCGGTCGCCGCAGGCCTCGCTGACCGCCAAGGGCTACGCGCCGCTCTCGCTCTTCAAGCGCAATCCGCCGGGCATCGAAGGGCACGAGACGCCCGAAGCCGGCGAAGGTATCGACCTTCAGATGACGAGCACCCGGATCGACCTCGGGGTCGTGCAGGGGTTCACGAGCTACGTCCGCGATGTGACCGGCGCGCTGCAGGCCGACGTACACGTGACCGGCACAGGCCGCGACCCGCACTTCGAAGGCGTCGTCGACGTGCGCGGCGGTGCTTTCGCGATTCCGGAGCTCGGCACGGCCTATACCGGCCTCGATACACGGGTCGACCTGAAGCCGGACGCGGTGACGATTGGCGAGATGCGGCTCCTCGACGAGCACCGGCAGGTGATGACGATCGGCGGCACGCTCGCGGTGCACGAACTGGCCGTTGGGGCCGTCGATGTCGAGATCAAGTCCGAGAACTTCGAGGTGATCGACAACGACGTGGCCACTCTCAAGCTCGATACCGACGTTCGCGTGACAGGCGAGCTGCGCGCGCCCCGCGTCGAGGGATTCGTCGAGGTCGAGTCCGGGGCGGTCGATGTGGCGCACCTGATGGAGCAGGCGACGAGCGACGCGTATGCCACCGAAGCGGTGATGCTCGAGGAAGCCGCCGCAGCCGCCGGCGCGGCGCTCGCCGCCACCGAGACGCCTGCGCCCACGATGCCGCACCCGCGTCTGCTCGACGCCCTCGACCTGACACTCGGGGTCGCGGTCCCCGGCAATCTCGTGCTGCGCGGCAACGACCTGCGGCCGGCCAACGCGCCGATCGACATCGGTGACATGACCGTCACGGTCGGCGGCGCGATGCAGATCCGCAAGGGACCGGGTGAACGGCCGCGCCTCGTCGGCGAAGTGAACACGATTCGCGGCAGCTACACGTTCCAGGGCCGCCGCTTCGAGATCATGCGGGACGGCCGGATCCGGTTCGCCGGCACCGAGGAGATCGATCCGCTCGTCGATCTGCGCGCGCGCCGCGTCATCTCGGGCGTCGAGACGTTCGTCCGCGTCCAGGGGACGCTGCGGCAGCCGGAGCTCTCGTTCAGCAGCCGACCGCCGCTCGATCAGGCCGACATCCTCTCGCTCATCGTGTTCAACGTGCCGATCAACCAGCTCGGGGAAGGACAGCAGGTCTCCCTGGCGGAGTATGCCGGCGCGCTCGCGGGCGGCTACCTCGTGTCGGGCCTGACGCGTTCGATCGCCGAAGCGCTGGAGCTCGACGAGTTCGAGATCCAGGCGGAAGAAAGCGAGCGCGGGCTGACGCCGACGCTGAGCATCGGCGAGCAGGTCGGGGAGCGGCTCTTCTTCCGGATCCGGCAGGGGTTCGGTGCGGAGGAAGCGACCGAGTTCATCCTCGAGTATCAGATCGCGGAGTTCCTCCGTCTGCAGGGCTCGGTGGCCGAAACGGCCGGCGGCACGCAGCGTGTGACGTTCCGCCGCATCGAGCGCGGCGGGCTGGATCTGATCTTCTTCTTCAGCTACTGATCTTCTCGACCTGCACGCGCGCGTCGTTGAAGCAGGCGCCGCCGCCGAGATCCGTCAGCGTATCCGGGCAAAGCACATTGGCGGTGTAGCCGTTGGCCGTGTGCTTCCGCCACAGTCCTTTCGGCAGCGACACCGTCCCCGGCCGGATCCAGGCGCCGACGGCCAGGTGGCAGCGCACGTCACCGAGCCTGTTGAAGACGCGGACGGCGTCGCCCTCGGCGAGCCCGCGCGCCTCGGCGTCGGTGGGATGCATCAGCAGCCGCACCTCGGGACGCGGCAGCTCGGACAGCGTCGAGCTGACCGTCCGCTCGCTGGCGGGCGTGATGAGCGCAAGCGGGAATTCGGCGGTGGCGGGATCGGGCTGATAGCCGTACAGCCCCGCAGGTGCCTCCGCCTCGAACGCCTCGGGAAAGAGATCGACCTTGCGATCGGGCGTCAGCGGCCAGACATCGTGAAACTGAATCGGACGCCCGCCGTTCGGCGGCGTCGCCGCGCCGCGCTCGCGCAGATCGGTGCCGATCGGCTCGGGCAGCCGCGCCAGGACGTCGAGCATCTCCTCCAACTCGCCGGTCGAATCGCCCTCGCGCCAGAGGCCCACGCGCTGCAGGAGCTCGCCGAAGACTTCCGCGTTCGATCGCGCTTCGCCGGCCGGCTCCACGACGGGCTTGCCGAGCCGAAGGCCGATCGTCCCGTAGCTGCGGGCGATCTCGTACCCCTCGAGGAACGTCGTCGCCGGCAGCACGACATCGGCATAGCGCGCCGTGTCGGTCATCACCTGCTCGAACACGACGGTGAAGAGGTCCTCGCGGGCGAGGCCCTTGAGGACGAGCGCCTGGTGCGGCGTGGTGGCGGCGGCGTTGCTGTTGTAGACGAACAGCACTTTGATCGGCGGCACGCCGTCCTCGAGCGCGCGCCCGAGGTGGTTCATGTTGACGAGGCGCGTCGCCGGTTCGTCGCTGCCGATCCAGGTGCGGCTGAGGCCCCACGACGCCGAATTGCTCATGGTGTATCCGCCGCCCCGCACGCCAAACTTGCCGGCGACCGCGGGGAGCGCGAGGATCGCCATCGAAGCGCTGCCGCCATTGCGGTTGCGCTCCTGCCCCCACCCGCAGCGGATGAGGGCTGGGCTCGTCGTGGCGTAGGCCTCGGCCGCCGCGCGCAGCGCATCTGCCTCGATGCCGGCTTCAACGGCAGCGCGCTCGAACGTCCACGGCCGCGCCCGCTCGCGCAGCCGCTCGGCGCCGCGCGTGTGCGCGGCGAGGAATGCCGTGTCCGCGAGCCCCTCTTCGAACAGATACCAGTGGATGGCCAGCGCGACCGGCAGATCCGTGCCGGGCCGCACCCGCAGGTGAATGTCAGCCTGCCGCGCCAGCGGCGTGGTCCGGGGATCGATGACGATCAGACGCGCGCCCTGGCGCTGCGCCTCGCGGATGTACGGCACGAGATGGATGCCCGAGGCTGACGGGTTGGCACCCCACAACACGATCAGTCGCGCGTCCGGAAAATCCTCGTAGCTGACCGACGGCATCTTGCCGTAGAGCGCCTGGTTGGCGGCGCCGGTGGGGGCGGCGCAGACGGTGCGCGCCAGGCGCGACGCGCCGAGCCGGCGGAAGAGCGTTGCATCGCTCGTGTCCTGCGTGAGCAGGCCATTCGAGCCGCCGTACGAGTACGGAAGGATCGATTCGCCGCCCCACCGCTCGCGGGCCTGGAGCATTTGCTCCGCGATGAGCTCGAGCGCTTCTTCCCAGGAGACGCGCGAGAAACTGCTGGCGCCCTTCGGGCCTTTGCGAACGGCGGGATAGAGCAGGCGATCGGCTCCGTAGAGGCGCTCCGGAAACCGCCGCACTTTCGCGCAGATGTAGCCGCCTGTGACCGGGTTGGCCTCCGAGCCGTCGATGGATGTGATGCGGCCGTCCTGCACTGTGACGTCGAGACTGCACGAGTCGGGACAATCGAGCGGACAGACCGTGGCGACCGTGTGCTCGGGGGCAAACGTGGTTGCGGTTTTCATGACCCTGCGCCAGTGTACTGCAGGTGCAACCCCACGTCGTCATCATCGGAGGCGGATTCGGGGGGCTCAACGCGGCCAAGGCGCTCCGCGGCGCGCCCGTGCGGGTCACGCTGCTCGACCGGCACAACTATCACCTCTTCCAGCCGCTGCTCTATCAGGTCGCCACGGCGACGCTCTCGCCGGGCGACGTGGCATCGCCGATCCGCTGGATTCTGCGGCGCGCGCCGAACGTGCGGGTGCTGCTCGGCGAGGTCGTCGTCATCGACGTGCAGCGCCGGCAGGTGCGGCTCGAGGACGGCACCGAGATCGCGTATGACTATCTGATCGTTGCCGCCGGCTCGAGCCATACGTACTTTGGCCACGACGAGTGGGCGCCCCATGCGCCCGGGCTGAAGACGCTCGAGGACGCGCTCGAGATGCGCCGGCGCATCCTGCTCGCGTTCGAGCGCGCTGAGCGCGAGACCGACGCCGCGCGGCGGCAGGAGCTGATCACGTTCGTCCTCGTCGGCGGCGGTCCGACCGGCGTGGAGCTCGCGGGCACGCTCGCCGAGATTGCGCGCCAGACACTGCGCCACGAGTTCCAATCGATCGATCCGGGCCGTGCCCGCGTTGTCCTCGTGGAGGCGGGGCCGACGATCCTGCCATCGTTTCCTCCGAGGCTGCGCGAGGCCGCGCGCTCTTCGCTCCGTCGTCTCGGGATCGAGGTACGCGAGGCGACCACCGTGACAGGGGTGGATGCGCATGGCGTGCTGTTGCGCCGCGACGGCATCGACGACCGTCTCGCCGCAGGCACCGTGCTGTGGACCGCGGGAGTGACAGCGTCGCCCCTCCTCCGTACGCTTGGTGCGCCGCTCGACCGCGCTGGCCGGGTGATGGTCGCGCCCGACCTCTCCGTGCCTGGGCATCCGGAAGTATTCGTGATTGGCGACGCCGCGGCGGCCGTCGACCGCGACGGACGCCAGCTTCCAGGCGTGGCACCGGTGGCCATTCAGCAGGCGCAGCACGTGGCGCGCGGGATTCTGAGGCGGCTGCGTGGAGCTTCGACCGCGCCGTTCGCGTATCGGGATAAGGGGAACCTGGCCATTGTCGGCCGCGGCGCCGCGATCGCGGATCTCGGCTGGCTGCGATTCTCTGGCGTGCTCGCCTGGATCTTCTGGCTGTTCCTGCACATCTTCGAGCTCATCGGCTTCCGCAATCGCCTGATGGTGCTCGTGCAGTGGGCCGTCGCGTACGTGACGTTTCAGCGGAGTGTGAGGTTGATCACGAACGTCGAACGCCCCGAACGTTACGAACGATCCGAACGTTCCGGGTAGTGCGTGGCGACGTAGTTGTCGACGAGTGCACGGAACCCCGCCGCCAGCTCGTCGTACGTGCCGCGCAGCGTGGTGAAGTGCTCGCCGTCGATATAGACGGGGCAGTTGGGCGCCTCGCCGGTGCCCGGGAGGCTGATGCCGATATGGGCCGCGCGCGACTCGCCGGGGCCGTTGACGACGCAGCCCATGACGGCGAGCGTGAGCGTCTCGACGCCTTCGTACCGCTGCTTCCACTCGGGCATCCGCGTGCGGATGTACTCCTGCGTCCGCTCGGCCAATTCCTGAAACGTCGTGCTGGTGGTCCGGCCGCAGCCCGGGCACGCGGTGACGCTGGGCGAGAACGTGCGCAGGCCGAGCGCCTGCAGCAGCTCGCACGCCGCGTAGACCTCCTCGCGGCGGTCGCCGCCGGGCCGCGGCGTCAGTGAGACGCGGATCGTGTCGCCGATGCCTTCGCTGAGCAGCACGCCCATCGCCGAGGCCGACCAGACCAGCCCCTTGGTCCCCATCCCCGCTTCCGTCAGGCCGAGATGCAGTGGCTGATCCGTCCGCTGCGCGAGGTCGCGGTAGATCGCAATCAGGTCGCACGGACGCGAGACCTTGCACGAGATGACGATCTGGTCCTTCCGAAGGCCCGTTTCGAGCGCAAGCTCGGTCGACTCGAGCGCCGAGATCACCATGCACTCGTTGAGAATCGCCTCCGAGGTGCGTCCCACGTTGCGCGCGGTGTTCTCCTCCATCCTGGCCATGACGAGCTCCTGATTGAGCGAGCCGCCATTGACCCCGATGCGCACCGGCTTGTTCTGATCGATCGCGACCTTGCAGATCGCCGCGAACCGTTCATCGCGCCGTGCACCCGTGCCGACGTTGCCCGGATTGATGCGGTACTTGTCGAGCGCCGCCGCGCAGGCCGGGTCGCGCGTCAGCAGGAGATGCCCGTTGTAATGGAAGTCGCCGATGAGCGGTGCCGTGCAGCCGGCGTCGAGCATCCGTTGCTTGATCTCGGGCACCGCCGCGGCTGCTTCGGGCACGTTCACCGTGACCCGGACGAGCTCGGAGCCAGCTTCCGCCAGATCGATGCACTGCTGCGCCGTCGCCGCGGCGTCAGCCGTGTTGGTCATCGTCATCGACTGCACGGCGATGGGCGCACCGCCGCCGATCTGCACGTGCCCGACGCGCACACCGATGGTCCGATGGAGCTTGACGGTACGCATCTCATCCATGATACACGTCGATTCGGCGCCGTCCGCTGCTCGCGTCGATGCGCGGACCCGCCCTGCGTACGCCGAGTGGCACCATGAACATCGTCAGTGTGTCGTGGGGTGACCACCTCACCTTCGGCGAAGGCGATGGCCGGCTCGACACCCCCGCGAAGGTCGCGCGACGGATGCGCGCGTGGCGTGACGAGCTCGGCGCGGGCGCGGTGCACTGGCGCCTGCTGCGGGCGCGGATTCCGGGGCGGTTCTCCGCCGCGCGCGGCTACCGGCATCCTTCGCTCAGGGCTGCGCGCGTCATCGGCTGGGACGACTTCGCCATCGTGCCCCGCCTGGCCCACGAAGCCGGGCTCGAGGCATGGCTCTATGTCTCGCTGTTCGACGAGGGGTGGCCGCTGCCGCCGCCGCACGTGCGCGCGGTCAGCTATCACAATGCGATGCACTGGCAGCACGTCGCCTGGCAGAGCGAGCTGACGCGGGTGCATCCCGAGTGGGTCGTCGTCGATCGATCCGGGCGTCGACGGCAGTGGGGCGTCGTGTCGTGCGCGTACCCCGAGGCGCGGCGCGCGTTCATCGATCGCTGGCTCGCATGGCTTGCCCCGACCCGCTTCGATGGACTCTTCGTCTGCCTCCGGTCGCAATCGCGGCCGGCCGACCACGCCGACCAGTTCGGCTATAACGATCCGGCTCGCGCCGCGTTCAGGCAGCGGCACGGCGTCGATCCGCTCGGCGCGGACGTCGACCCTCGGCCGTGGCGTGACATGCTCGGCGGGTACCTCACGACGCTGCTCGTGGAACTCCGCGACGCGCTCGCGGCGCACGGGCGCCGTCTCGGAGTCGGTGTGGCGCGGGGCGACGTGTTGGGA
Organism: Acidobacteriota bacterium; assembly: GCA_016184455.1. Classification (GTDB taxonomy): domain Bacteria; phylum Acidobacteriota; class Vicinamibacteria; order Vicinamibacterales; family UBA2999; genus MELF01. Next base: position 65,238 of record JACPCS010000102.1, on the reverse strand, counting down.
CCGCCGCTCGGGAACACCACCCTCCACTGGCGCGAGTGGGTCCGCCGGGGACTCGTCGACGTGCTCGTCGTCGATCAGAATTCGTCACAGTGCCCGTCGATGTGGCACCAGCTCTGGCCGATGCACCGCGGGACCGGGTACGTGCAGAACTATTTCGACGGCACGGGACTGCCGCCGCTCCTGGAGCACGTGCGCGACGCGTATGCCCCGTGCGTGGCAGGCACGTCGACGCGGCTGCACGTCGCGCGACAGTGGCACGCGAGGAGCGTGGACATGGAGCGCGAACTGTGCGCGATTCCCGGTGTATCGGGGCTGGTATTCAGCTCGTTCCGGCACGACAACCCCGGGCCGATCGCCCAAGGCAATTGGGTCGCGGGACGCACAACCACGAAGCACACGAAGAACACGAACCGAAAAAAGTATTCGTGATCTTCGTGGCCTTCGTGGTTATGTGCGATATCGTCCGAGGCGGGCGGTAAGAATCGCCTTGAGGTCGGCTTCCGACCGCGTGCCCGTGAGGTCGAGGTCCGATTCGCTCAGCGCGTCGATCAAGGCGCGAATCACGTTCGCGCGGCTGATCGCGACGCCGCTCGCCGCGCGGATGTCGGCGCCGAGCCGGTCGAGGAACACGATCTGACGGTCGAACAGCACGACCGTCACCTTGGTCCAGTGCTCGGTATGCGTCGGGCGCCGCCCGCGGCGGTTCTTGCTCGTATCGCTGCTCTCGACTTGCGGCAGGAAGATCTCCTCGCCGCTCTTGCCGATGCGTCGCGGCTTGCCCGGCGTTCGTCGCGTCGTCATTGCAGACCCTGACCCCTACCCCTACCCGGAGGAAAAAGAGCCATTCAGATGTGTTTAAGTTGTTACGTAATTAATCTCGGATGCCCGACGAGACCACGATCCTACGGCAGGTGACCGTCGTCTCGCAATACGTACGGTGCGAGCACGTTCAGCGGCGGCGACGGACGCGCGACAGCAGTTCGCGCGTGAGGTGCTCGTATGCAATGGCCGCGCGCGTGCGTGCGTAGGCCACGAGCGGCACCCCGTGGGACGGCGCTTCCACGGCGCGCGGGTCTTCGGGGATTTCGGTGCGGAACACGCCGCGCCGGTTGTGCACGCGGATGATCTCGACGATTTCGCTGGTGGCCCGCCGCCGGTAGTCGACCATCGTGAGCAGGATACCGACGATGTTCGCGCGCGCCCTGCGCGCACGGCGGAGATCACGATACCAGCGAAGAAAATGTGCAAGCGACTCGAGCGACAGGTAGTCAGCGCGAATCGGGACGAGCAGGTGATCGGCCGCTTCGGGAACGCTGGCGGGCAGGAGCGAATAGCCGGCGGGACAGTCGACCAGGATCATTTCGAATTCCGAGACGAACGGTCGCAGCGAGTCGGCGAGGCGGCGGTCTGGCTGCCGCACGTGCCGCAGCATCTGGTCGATGCTCCCCAGGGCAGGCGATCCGGTGATGAGATGCAGATTGGCGACGCCCGCCACGGCGCGGACGAGATCGGCCGGCCGCCGGCTGCCCAGCAGGAGATCGGCGGCCGAGGGGCGTGCCTGCGACGGCCGCACGCCGAGCGAGATCGAGGCGTTCATGTCGGGCTCGAGATCGACGAGCAGTACCGAATGCCCCATGCCCGCGAGGACGGCTGCGACGTTGACCGCGGTCGTCGTCTTGCCAACGCCGTCCTTGGGGTTGTAGGCCGCGATGATCATCGACACACGCGTGGCCGTCCGGCTTGCGGACTGAATTCCGTCCCATTATAGAAGGCTCTCGCGGCTGAGCCGCGTGCCGACGGATGAGGCGCGTGTGGATCAGGTAGCGGGAACCGCGCGCACGATGAAGCGCTCGGGCGCCGAGCCGATGTACGTGAACGGGTAGCACGTGACGAGCGTGAGGGCGGCGGTGCGCGTCGGGTTGAGCACCCACACGTCCGTTGGCGACACGATGCGCGTGTGATCGACGCGGAACCGGTAGGTACCCTCCGGCGTCACGAGCCGGATCTCGTCGCCGGCACGGATGTCGCGGAGCCGGCGGAAGAAGGTATCGCGGTGAGCGGCCAGGCCGATGTTGCCCGTCTCACCCGGAACCGCGGTGCCCGGGATGTGTCCGACCGCCAGCCGAAGGGTCCGCGCGTCGGTGCCCGCGCGAACGACGGCCGACACGCCAAGCCGCGGGATGTCGATCCGTCCGAGCATCGATCCCGGCGCGGGCGGCGCGCGACGTGCGGCCGCCGCCGGCGGCGCGCTCTTGAGGATCGCCTCGAGCTCACGGTTCTCCATCTTCTGGTAGAGATAGGCTTCGGTCCACACGTAGACGTAGTAGCCGAGGAACGCGAGCCCGATGACGAGGAGGGCGCGTTCGAGCCATCGCAGCGCGTTAGTGCGCGTGCGCGTCATACCCCTCACGGCTGCGCGCCGTCAGCTTCGCCCGGCCCGGCGCGCGCACGGCCACGCGCACGCGGCGGAAGCCGCCGTCGTGTGCGCCGTTCGGCGGCAGGTACCCGATCAGGTAGCCGCGGCGCACGTTGCCGCCAATCTCATCAAAGCTCTCGACCACCTCGTCGTCCGAGTCGGGGAAGTACGCGACGCCGCCCGAGACGCGCGCGAGCCGGCGCAGCACGCGCGGATCGGACTCGAGCCCGTTCCGCCGGTTGGCGCTCGACACCGTGTAGACGATCGCGTCGCTGCGTCGTGCGCGATTCAGCATGTCGTCGCGCGTCTGCCGGCTCGCGTTGTCCTTCCCGTCGGAGAGCACGACCAGCACCCGCTTCTGGTGCGTCGCCTGCTCCAGGTGATCGAGACCTGCAATCACCGCATCGTGAAGCGCCGTCCGGCCGGCTGCCTGGTAGTGCGACACCGCCGCCTGCAAGAGGCTCCAGCGGCTGGTGAACGGCACGGTCGCGGGAAGCCCGAACTGCACGTGCTCGTTGAAATGGATAGTGAACAGCTCGTCTTCCGGGTGGCGCGTGCGGATGAACGCGTCGGCGCCCGCCATGACCATGCGCCGGCGCGTGATCATCGACGCGCTGCCGTCGAGCACGAGGCCGACTGCGACCGGCACGTCGCCGCCGCTGAAAAAGGCAATCTCCTGCGGCTCGCCGTCCTCAAAGATCTGGAATGCCGACTGCGGAAGATCGGGCACGGCGTCCGATCGCTCGTTGAACACGGTGACGTGCAGGACGACGAGGTCGGTGTCGGACTTGAAGGCGGTCTGCGGCCGCGCGCCGGCGGGGCCCCCAACGCGCGGAGTGTGCGCGTTGGGGTGCACGGTGCCGGCCGCTGCGGCGAGTACGCCGAGCAGCGCGGCGCCGACGCGGCACCGTAACCTCACCGTCCGCCACCGACCATCCACCACCCAAGCGTACTACCGCCACATGCGGCGGACGACGGCGACGCCACCGAGTGACAACAGGGCAAGGAGGCTCGTGAGGGCGAGCGGGCTGGCGGTCTGCGGAAGCTCAGCCCCCGCGAAGCCGCGCGCGTCCGTCGATTCCTGCTGAACGTCCGTGGTCTGCGCCCCCGACTGGCTCTGGGAGTCGGCGGACAGGTCGTCAGTACGTCCTGCAGTGCCGACCGGCTCAGACTCCTTGGGCGGCAGGCCGCTGCCCTCGACGACGCCGATCCCGGTGCCGCTCACGGCCACGGCGCCCTCTTCCTCAGCCGGTGCGAGTTCCGCGTCGGCGGACGCGCGAGCGTCCGCCGTCACGGGTCCATCCTCCGTCTGGACGGTTGCGCCGGTGCGCTGCGCGATGCGCAACGCCTGGTCCTTCGGATAGATGAACTCCTTCCCGATCGACTCGCCTGGATAGAACCAGTACTGGATGGCCGGCGTGGAGCCCGCGCTCGTCTCGCGGAAGGTGACGATCGTCTCGCCCGTCACGTCACGCCGCTCGGTTGGAATGAACAGCCACTGGCCGAGGATCTCCATCTCGTCTTTCGTGAAGACCTGAACTACGTTCCGCGACGCAGTGTCGGCCAGCTTGAAGACGTACGTGCCCGCCTCGAGCCGCATCCCTGGCAGCTCGACCGGCGCACTGAACGTCATGATGGTCCGATCGCGCGTGTCGGGCACCTGAGCCGCTGTCCCGGCCGGCAGGCCGAGCACGAGCGTCAGTGCCGCGACGCCCACGATCGCGCTGATGCGTGTCATGCCCTCTTCCTCCTCACTGGCGCTGGCGCAGAATGGCCGCGTCTGCGATTGAGGGGTGCATCTTGTGTGCCTCCGGAGCTCGACGGTTGACGGTCGGAGGCGCGGCCATACCGCGGCCTCCTGAGGTGTGTAACGGTTTCCGGGGGCGCCGTATACTGAAGACGCTTCGCACCTGCGGCCGGAGTGGCGGAACTGGCAGACGCGCCGGACTCAAAATCCGGTGGGGTTCACCCCCCGTGTGGGTTCGAGTCCCACCTCCGGCACCATCGCTCGCTCGCGCCCTGCTCCCATCTCCCAATCCTGTTTTCCGCGCAAAAACGCCTGGATTCGGCCGTAATTCGCTGTTGACTTCCTCCGGGCGCCGAGCGCAGGATTGGCCTACCCTCCTGCGAGGTGTCCATGCGTCATCGGTCTCTGATGGCGGCGCTCGTGGGCATCCCTTCCTCCCATCCGAGGTGTGTCATGCAGCACCGCTCCGGGGTTTCGCGGGCGGCACGCGTGTCCGTGTTCGTGCTGCTCGTCGCCGGCTGGATGGCGACTGCGTTGTCGAGCGTCCAGACGGCGCCGCAGCAGGTGTCGTCGCCGTCGGCGCCGGCGCTTCGCGCCGTCCTCGAGAGCTACTGCGTCGCGTGCCACAGCCAGAAGGTGCGCACCGCGGGGCTGGCGCTCGACACCGTCGACGTGACCAGACCCGCCGCCAACGCGGACGTGTGGGAGAAGGTCATCACGAAGCTGCGCATGGGGACGATGCCGCCGGTGGGAAGACCGCGCCCCGATACCGCCGCCTATGACGCGTCGGCGCGCTGGCTCGAGACCGAGATCGATCGCGCGGTGGCTGCGGCCGGGCCGAATCCGGGCCGGCCGGCCACGGTACACCGTCTGAATCGCGCCGAATACCGGAACGCGATCCGCGATCTGCTCGCGCTCGACATCGATGTCGCATCGCTGCTCCCCGGCGACGCGACCTCCGATACGGGCTTCGACAACAACGCGGAGGTGCTCTCGATTTCGACGGCGCAGCTGGAGCGGTACATGTCGGCTGCGCGCCGGATCACGCGCCTGGCAACAGGGATCCCGCCGACGGGTCCGGGGTTCGAGACGTTTGACGTGCCGGCGCTCCTCCTGCAGGAGGATCGCCAGAGCGAAGAGCTGCCGCTCGGATCGCGCGGCGGCGCCGCCGTGCGACATTACTTCCCGGTCGACGGCGACTATCTCATCAAAGTCCGCCTCCGGACGAACTATCAGGATTTCATTCAGGGGATGGGGTCGCCGCATCAGCTCGACATCCGGATCGACGGCCAGCTCGTGAAACGACTGACGGTCGGCGGCGAAGCCCCCGGCAGAGCGGTTCCCAGCAGCTTCACGTCGACCGGTGAAGCGGGCGACCCGAAGTGGGAGGAGTACGTGCGAACGGCCGACGAACGGCTGGAAGCACGCCTGCCCGTGAAGGCCGGGCCGCACCTCGTCGGCGTCTCGTTCGTCCGCAAGATGTTCGAGCCGGAAGGCATCCTCCAGCCGCGGCAGGCGGGGGAAGTACATGCGAACGAGGTGTATTACGACGGCTATGCGAACGTCGGGTCGATTTCGATCGGCGGCCCGTACACAGTGACCGGACCAGGCGACACGCCGAGCCGTCGCGAGATCTTCATCTGCCGGCCGGCGCGCGCGGCAGAGGAGGAGGCATGCGCCGCGAAGATTCTGGCGAAGATGGCGCGCCGCGCCTACCGGCGCCCCACGACGGCCAAAGACACGCAGGCGCTGCTCGGGTTCTTCAAAACCGGCCGGGAGGCCGGCGGCAGCTTTGACGCCGGCATTCAACTGGCGCTCGAGCGGATGCTGGTCGATCCGGACTTCCTGCTGCGCATCGAGCGCGATCCGGCCGGCGCCGCGCCGGGACGAGCGTACCGCCTGAGCGACGTGGAGGTCGCCTCGCGCCTGTCGTTCTTCCTGTGGAGCAGCATCCCGGATGACGTGCTGCTCACGGTCGCGGAAAGCGGAACGCTGACCGACGCGAAGGTCCTCGAGCAGCAGGTGCGGCGCATGCTGGCCGACCCGCGCGCGTCGGCGCTGACGGACAACTTCGTGACGCAGTGGCTGCAGCTGCGGCGGCTGTCGGATGTCGTGGGCGACTCGATCGCGTACCCCGATTACGACACGAATCTCGTCGAGTCGTTCCGCCGGGAGACGGAGCTGTTCATCGGCAGCACGATCAAAGACGACCGCAGCATCCTCGACCTGCTGACGGCGAACTACACGTTCGTGAACGAGCGGCTGGCCAAGCACTACGGGATTCCGGGGGTGTACGGCAACCGCTTCCGCCGCGTGACCTTTCCGAGCACGGATCAGCGGGGCGGCCTGCTCGCGCAGGGGTCGCTGCTGTCACTGACGTCGTATCCGACGCGGACGTCGCCGGTGCTGCGCGGCAAATGGCTGCTCGACACGATCCTGGGCGCGCCGCCTCCGGCGCCGCCGCCCAATGTGCCCGATCTGCCCGAGACCGGCGAAGGCGGACGACCGGCCTCGGTGCGTGAGCGGCTGCAGCAGCATCGCACGAACCCGGTGTGTGCCACGTGTCACGCGACCATCGATCCCGCCGGGTTCGCACTGGAGAACTTCGACGGCCTCGGCGCGTGGCGCACGGTGGACGAGGGGGGCAAGCCGATCGATCCCTCCGCCACCATGCCGAACGGCGTCACAGTGCACGGGCTGCCGGGACTGCGCGCAATGCTGCTCGGGCAGCGCGAGTCGTTCGTCGGTACGGTGACGGAAAAGATGATGGCCTATGCGCTCGGACGGACGATCGAGTACTACGATCGGCCGACCGTGCGCGCGATCATCCGCGACGCCGCGGCGAGCCAGTACCGCTGGTCGTCGCTGATTCTCGGCATTGTGAAGAGTCCGGCGTTTGTGATGCGGCGATCCCAGGACGCCAGTTAGCGTAAGGAGGCGAGCGTCATGAATATCGTGATGAAAGCGTTGCCGCGGCGGACCGTCCTGCGCGGTCTTGGGGTCACGCTGGGGCTGCCTCTGCTCGATGCCATGTTCCCGGTCTTCTCGGCCGTGGCGAAGGCGGTCGCGAGGCCCGTCCATCGCTTCCAGGCGCTCTACGTGCCGAACGGAATGGCGATGGAGTTCTGGACCCCGAAGGCGGAGGGGAAGACCTTCGAGCTCACGCCGATTCTGGAGCCACTGGCGCCCTTCCGCGAGCAGTTCCTCGTGCTGTCGGGGCTGAAGGCCTCCTGGAGCCAGGTGCACGCCGGCGCGTCCGGGTCGTTTCTGACCGGCACGGTGCGCGGCGGGCGCAGCGAAATGGAGCTGCTGGCGAGCACGTCCATCGACCAGATGCTCGCGAGGCAGTTCGAGCGGGAGACGCAGCTCGCCTCGCTCGAAGTGGCGATGGAGCGCGAAGGCACCGCCGGCCAGTGCAGCGCGGGCCTGAGCTGCGCGTACACGCAGACGATCTCCTGGCGGACGCCGACGCAGCCGCTCCCGATGGAGAGCAATCCCAGGGCGGTGTTCGAGCGGCTGTTTGGCGACAGTGGTTCAGCGGCGCCGGCCGCGCGGCTGGCCCGGATGCGCCAGAGCAAGAGCATCCTCGACTCCGTGATGGACAAGCTGGGCGAGCTCGGACGCGACGTCGGGCCGCAGGATCGCCGCCGGCTCCAGGAGTACACCGAGGCGATTCGCGACGTCGAACGGCGCATCCAGCTGGCCGAGGAACAGCGAGACACGGAGGTGGGATCCATCGATGAGCCGTCGGGTGTGCCGCTCGGCTTCGACGAGCACATCCGGCTGATGTTCGACCTGCAGCTTCTCGCGCTGCAGTCGGACCTGACGCGGGTCATCACCTTCATGCTCGGCAAGGAGCAGAGCACGCGCACCTATCCGCAGGCGGGCGTGCCGGAAGCGCATCACCCGCTCTCGCACCACAACAACCAGCTCGATCGCATCGCGCTGATGTCGAAGATCAACCGGCACCACATGCAGATGTTTGCCGAGTACCTGGGCAAGCTGCGCGCCACGCCCGACGGCGACGGCTCGCTCCTGGATCACATGACGATTCTGTACGGCGCGGGTCTGTCGAACAGCACGCGGCATGCGAGCGATAACCTGCCGCTGGTGCTCGTCGGCGGCGGAGCGGGCCGGCTCAAGGGCGGCACGCACCTGAAATACGCAGCCGATACGTCGCACGCGAACCTGCTCGTGTCGATCCTCGACAAATTCGAGATGCCGGTGGAGACAATCGGCAACAGCACCGGCAAGCTCGAGTTCGACACGCTCTCGGGGGTGTAAACATGCGCGCCACAGCCTTGCGCGGATGCCTGTTCGTCCTGGCGGCGGTCGTGGGCCTGGGGGCCGGTCCCGTCGACCTTCAGCTCATCGATGCCGCCAAGAACGCCGATCCGGCCGCCGTGCGCGCGCTGCTCAAGCAGGGCGCCAACGTCAACGCGGCGGAGGCCGACGGGACGACCGCCCTGCATTGGGCCAGCTACCGTGACGATCTCGAGCTGGCCGATGTGCTGATTCGGGCCGGCGCGAAGGTCAACGCGGCGAACGACCTGGGCGTGACGGCGCTCTGGACGGCGTGCGAGAACGGCAGCGCCGCCATGACGCAGGAGCTGCTGCAGGCCGGGGCGGACGCACACGCCACGCTCATGTCGGGCGAGACGCTGCTGATGACGGCGGCGCGAAGCGGCAATGCGGAGATCGTCCAGCTGCTCGCCTCCAAGGGCGCGAACGTGAACGCGAAGGAACGCGCGCACGGCCAGACCGCGCTGATGTGGGCGGTGGCGCAGCGTCATCCCGCGGTCGTCGAGGCGCTGCTCGCCGCGGGCGCCGACGTTCAGGCGCGCACCAACGTGTGGACCGAAGTGGTCAAGACGACGCTGGAAGTGATGAATCCGGCGTACGTGACCGACGTCCAGCAGGGGGGCTACACGCCGCTGCTGTTCGCGGCGCGCGTCGGCGACCTCGCCTCGGCGAAGCTGCTCGTCGCCTCTGGCGCCGACGTGAACGACATCGCACCCTATGGCACGAGCGCCCTCGTCGTGGCCGCACACAGCGGACACGGCGAGGTCGCGCAGTTCCTGCTGGAGAAGGGCGCCGACCCGAACTCGATTTTGGCCGGCTACAACGCCCTCCACGCGGCGCTGCTGCACAAGGACGAGAAGCTCGTGGCGGCGCTGCTGGCCAAGGGCGCCAATCCCAACACACCGCTCCTGAAATCGACGCCAACCCGGCGAGAGAGCGTCGACTTCTATTTCAGCCCGGGGATGGTCGGGGCATCGCCGCTCTGGCTGGCGGCGCGGTTCCGCTCGCCGGAGATCATGGCGATGCTTCTGGAGCGCGGTGCGGATCCGCAGTTCGTGCACCACCCGACGTACTTCGTCGGCCGCAACTACGGCGATTCGCGCACGCTGCTGCACGAAGGGCCGACGACCGTGGTCATGGCGGGGGCGGGGCTGGGCGGCGAAAGTCCGATCTTCTCGGTCGAACGGTACCAGCGGATCGCGGAAGGCGCCCCCGTTGACTCTCAGCGCCGCGATCCGATCCCCGCTGCCGAGATGGAAGCGATCACGCTCGAGGCGATCAGGATCGCCGCTGAGCGCGGCGTCGACGTCACTGTCGCCAACGCCGACGGCACCACGGCGCTGCATGCGGCGGCGGTCCGGGGGTACGACTCCGTCGTCACGTATCTGGTCGGCAAGGGCGCGAAGCTCGACGTCAAGAACAAGAAGGGGCAGACCCCGCTGGCGGCGGCGACCACCGGCACGCTGGCGATGGCGAGTCCGCCCAGCCGCTTCCTGCCCATCCTGCCCGGGCCCAAGAAGTCGACGATCGAGCTGCTGCGCAGCCTGGGGGCGACAGAATAAGTCGCCCCGGCACTCCGCCGTACCATGCGGCGAACGATCCGAACGGCCCGAACGACCCGAACGGTCGTATAATCCGCAGCACCATTGCTCCTTCCACGGTCGGCCGGTGTGTTCATCAGGAGGCCGGTATGAATCGGAACCGCACGCTCCTCATTGGCGTTTTCTTTGTTGCCCTGTTGATCGTCCTCGGGATTGCCCAGGCCGTGCTCGCGCGCGCCACCGCGCAGCAGGGCGTCGAGGCGCCCCGATTCGAGGTCGATCCGTTCTGGCCCAGGCCGCTGCCGAACAACTGGGTGCTCGGCCAGGCGATCGGCGTCTGGGTCGATGCCCAGGATGTCGTCTGGATCATCCATCGCGGGTCCTCGACACTCGCCGATAACGAGAAGGCGCTCGAGCTGAAGAACGGCGAGTGCTGCGCGGGCGCGCCGCCGGTCCTCGCGTTCGACGCCAACGGCAATCTCGTGCGGTCGTGGGGCGGACCGGGACAGGGGTATGACTGGCCCGCCGGGAACCACGGCATGTTCATCGACCATCTCGGCAACGTCTGGATCGGCGGCAACGGCCCAGGCGACTCGCACATCCTGAAGTTCACCAAGGACGGCACATTCATCGCGCAGTACGGCAAGCCGAACGCGCGGCGGGGGCCGCCAAACGCGCAGGGCCAGCCGACCTACGTCGGCGGGAGCAACGATCCGGCCAACTTCGGCCGCGTGGCCAAGATCTTCGTCGACCCCAAAGCCAACGAAGCGTACCTCGCCGACGGCTATCTCAATAAGCGCGTCGCCGTCCTCGATGCCGCCAGCGGCACGATGAAACGGTACTGGGGCGCGTACGGGAACAAGCCGGACGACACGCCGGTTCCGCCGTACGATCCGGCGGCGCCACCGGCCAAGCAGTTCCGCAATCCGGTGCACTGCGCGATGCTGTCGAACGACGGCATCCTCTACGTGTGCGACCGCAACAGCGATCGCCTCCAGGTGTTCAAGCCCGATGGGACGTTCATCCGCGAGGTGTTCATCGCGCGCGGCACGAAAGCGTCCGGGTCGGTGTGGGACGTGGCGTTCTCGCGCGACCCGCAGCAGCGGTACCTCTACGTCACCGACGGGATGAACAATCGGATTCACGTGCTGCGCCGCGATACGCTCGAGGAGCTCACCAGCTTCGGGACCGGCGGCCGGCAGCCCGGCCAGTTCTTCGGCGTGCACAGCATCGCCACCGACTCGAAGGGGAACATCTACACGACCGAGACGTGGGAAGGGAAGCGCCTGCAGAAGTTCGTCTTCAAGGGCGTCGGTCGCGTGAGAACGCCGCACCAGGGCCCGGTGTGGCCCGAGACGCGGTAAGCGAGGCAGCGATGCGGCGTGTGTTTCTGCTCGCCTCGGCCCTCGTCGTGGCGTCCACGGCGGCGTTCAGCGCGCAGCCGGGGTCCCCGCCGCGCGTTTCACAGCGCGGTGGGGTGGAGTCGCGGGGGCTCGACATCTACTGGATCGACGTCGAAGGGGGCGCGGCCACGCTGGTCGTCGCCCCGTCGGGCGAGTCGATGCTCGTCGATACCGGCTACGAAACCGACGGCCGCGATGCAAAGCGCATCGCCACCGCGGCCGAGAAGGCCGGCCTCACGCGCCTCGATCACGTCGTGATCAGCCACTACCACGGCGATCACGTGGGCGGCCTGATGGCGCTCTCGAAGATGATTCCGATCGGCCGCGTCTATTCCCGCGGCGACATGATCTCGGTTCCCGCGGATCAGAAGTGGTACGACAGCATGCGGGCGGTCTCGGCGGGGAAGCGCACGATCGTCGAGCCCGGCGACAAGATTCCGCTCAAGGGCGTCGACGTGCTGGTCGTTTCCTCCGATCACCAGATGCTCGCGAAGCCGGTCAACGGCGGCGGTTCGAACGCGCTGTGCGCGAATGCCGAGCAGAAGGCACCGGCCGGGTTCGAGAACCAGGCGGGCGTCGGGCTGCTGCTGACGTACAACCGCTTCACGTTCCTCGATCTGATCGACATGGACTGGGCGACGGAGCTGGAGCTCGTCTGTCCTGTGAACAAGGTTGGGGCGGTGACGCTCTTCCAGTCGAACCGCCACGGCGCCTGGAACGGCGCGGGCGCGCCGGCATTTCTGAACGCGATCCGGCCGCAGGTGCTCGTGTTCAACAATGGGCCGCGGAAGGGCCTGGGGCAGGTCCAGGAGGCAAAGGTCACCACGCCGCCGGGTGTGAAGGTAGCGCCGTACGAACAGAACCACTATCTCCGGGCGGCGTCGATTCCGGGTATCGAAGGCATCTGGCAGGGGCACCTGTCGCTGGTCGACACGGACCCGAAGCACAACACCTCGCCCGACCTGATCGCGAATCTCGAAGAGACGGCCGCGTGTCAGGGACACTGGATCAAGGCGTCGGTGCAGGCTGACGGCCAGTTCACGATGCTGAACGGGCGCAACAACTTCAGCAGGACGTACAAGACACGCTGACCCTGCGGCGATTCATCGACAATTCCGGACTGCTCTTGACGGGCGCCGCCGTCGCGCTCGTGTGGGCCAACGTCGCCCACGCGAGCTACGAGCGGTTCGCGCACGCACTTCACTTCCTGGTCAACGACGTGGCGATGGTCTTCTTCTTCGCCCTTGCCACCAAGGAAGTCGTCGAGGCGACCGCACCCGGCGGCGCGCTGCACTCCCCCCGCCGCGCGTCGGTGCCGATGCTCGCGGCGGTCGGCGGCATGGCCGGCCCGGCCGTTATCTATGTCGCGCTCGCGCTCGCGGCGGGGCGTCCAGAGCTGCTCCGCGGCTGGGCGATCCCGTGCGCCACCGATATCGCCTTCAGCTATCTGGTCGCACGCGTGATTCTCGGCGCCTCGCACCCCGCCATCCCGTTCCTGCTGCTGCTGGCGATCGCCGACGACGCGCTCGGGCTGCTCATCCTCGCGGCGTTCTATCCGACAGGCGCCATTCGACCGCTCGAGTTCGCCGTCTTGCTCACCGTCGCCATGGGTCTGGCGTACTGGTTCAAGCGAGGGCGGACGAGGAACTTCTGGCCGTACGTGGCGGGTGCCGGCCTGGTCTCGTGGTTTGCGTTCTACCGCGGCGGCCTGCACCCGGCGCTGGCGCTCGTGCCGATCGTGCCGTTTCTGCCGCACGCCAAACGCGATCCGGGTCTCTTCGTCGAGGCGCCGGGTCTCCACGATCCGCTCAACGAGTTCGAGCACTGGTGGAAGCTGCCGGTGCAGGTCATCCTCTTCTTCTTCGGGCTCGTCAACGCCGGCGTCGCGGTGACGAGCGTCGGGCCTGGAACGTGGGTCGTGCTCGCCGCGATCCTGCTCGGGAAGCCGATCGGCATCGTCCTGTCGACGGCGCTCTGCGTCTGGGCCGGGCTGCACAAGCCCGCCGGCGTGACGTGGGCCGACCTGACGATCGTGGGCATCATCGCGGGGATCGGCTTCACCGTGGCGCTGTTCTTCGCGACGGCCGCGTTTCCACCCGGCGACCTGCTGGATCAAACCAAGATGGGCGCGCTTCTGAGCTTCTCGGCGTCGATCGCGGCGTTTGTGGCTGCCTCGCTCAGGTCAGCCACCATGCCGCGGTTCCCACGGCGGCGCCCGCCATCACATCGGTGACGTAGTGGTAGCGACCGGCCACGGCGCCTGCCGCAATCGCGAGCGCGACCACGAGCGCCGCGGCGCCCGCGGACGGCGATTCTCCCAGCACGCCGAGGGCGGCCGCGACCGAGACGGCCACGTGTCCGCTTGGGACGGTGTTGAAGCCGTGGCTCGCGCGGTCGAGGACGTGCAGGTTGAGCCGTCGGAACGGTGGTGGCACATCTGGTTCGGGCTGCCTCGCGCGCGGGGGCAGGCTCACGAGCCACGGCAGCAGCCCGTAGCACACGAAGCCGGACAGCAGCACAGCCCTCCAGAAGCGATCGACCACAGCGGGAGACGCCGTCATCCAGATGAAGACGAATGCCGCCGGGACGAGCAGGTAGCAGAAGAGATACGACAGCTCGAGCAGCGCGCCGAGCCCGCGGGCGAGCGTGGGACGGAATGGGAACAGGCGCTGGTCAGTGCGAATGAGCCACGATTCGAACGATCCCGTCCGTATGGGGCCTCCGGCTTCAGCCGGACCCGCCGGAACGAGCAGCGCCGGCAAGCGATACCCGGCCACGAGGTACGCGTGGCCCAACCAGACGCGCGCATCGAGCGGAAGCGCAGCGGCCGCCGTGGCGACAGCCACGGCGGCTCCGGCCGAGAGCCACATCGCACGACGGCAACGGTCGCGCGGCGCAGCCGTCCACGGCGCCGCGGCCGCCAGCGCGGCGAAGAACGCGATGGCGAGCGCCTCGAAGGTCAGCGGAGCGTACACCGGAGCGCGGCCAGCGTACCACCGCGGCCGCCGCCTTCTCCGGCGAGATAGACCTGGCCGTCGGCACCGAGCGCAACGCCCTCGCCCTGGGGTTCGCCGACAGCCGTGAGATCGACGCCCTGCGGCGCCGCTGGCTGGCCGCCGATGAGATCGCGTGTGCGATAGAAGAGCAGCGCGTCGTTGGTTCGCAGCGCCACCCACGCGCCGTCGGGCGACATCGCTGCGCCCGTGACGTGCTCGAGCGGGAGCCGCGACACGAGCTCCAGTCGGGCCTCGCGCCCGCCCTTTGGCAGCAGCGGCAACCGATAGAGCGCCGTCGCCGATGACTCGTCCTTCGTGACGATGTACAGGGCGCTGCCGGAGACGAAGATCCCTTCGGCGTCGTGCGCACCGTCGGGATACGCTGCGTTCCAGACGTCCGGCGCTTCGCTCGCGCCCTGATCGGCGCTCGGCTCAGGGACCCGATAGATGGTGATCGCGCGCCGGCTGCGGTGGTTGTCGCCGATATCGGCGATGTACAGGCAGGAGCCCTGGGTGCACGGCGCGACGGCAATGTCTTCCCAGTCGACGACGCGCGCACCGGTCACCTGTACGCGTCCTTTGACCGTTCCGGCAGCATCGACGGCGAACAGCACCGGCTCGCCCGAATCGTTGTGCGTCCAGAGCAGTCCCGGCGTGCGCCGGCTGAGGGTCAAGCCGCTCGCCTCGGCGACGCCGCTCATCGGGACCAGCTTCGTGGCGGTTGTGCATGACGAGGCAGCCGGGTAGCTGGGTGGCTGGGGAGCTGGGGAAAACGCCCACGCTCCCATCAGCGCCGCACCCCAGCCACCCAGCCACCGAGCAACCCAGCTACCCATACATCGCGCTCATGCGATCATCGGGCCACCGGGACTGGACCTGATCCGCTGGCGATAGAATGCTGGTCCGGCTGAAGCCGGACACTACGTACGGAGCGTCCACCTTCAGGCGGACCAAGGTTTATGCGCAAGCGCCTATTCACGATCGCCTTGGCCATCTCGACTGCCGTTCCTGCGGCCGCGCAGGGGCCCTATCGGCAGGACGTGGTGGTGACGGCGGCTGCCACGCCAGTCGCGCTCGGCACGGTCACGCGGACTCTCACTGTCATCACGCGCGAGGAGATCTCGCGCCTGCCCGTCCAGAGCCTCGCGGACGTGCTCCGGCTCACCGGCCTGGTCGACGTGCGCGCGCGCGGCGAGCGCGGCGTGCAAACCGACTTCGCGATCCGCGGCGCCCATTTCGGCCAAATGCTCGTGCTCGTCGACGGCGTCCGGCTGAACGACGCGCAATCCGGTCACCACAATGGCGACATCCCGGTGCCGCTCGATGCCGTGGAGCGGATCGAGGTGCTGCACGGGCCGGGTTCGTCGCTCTTCGGCGCCGATGCGTTCGGCGGGACGATCAACGTCATCACGCGTCCCGGCGCCACGCCCCCATCGGCAGTCGTCGAGACGGGCAGCTTCGGGCTCGCGGCCGCTCGCGGCAAGGTCGGGGTGGCGCGTGGCGGTGTCGAGCAGCTGTTTGCCGGCTCCGTCGATCGGTCAGGCGGCTTCATGGTGGAGCGCGGGTACGCCATGACCGACGTCAGCTCCAAGACCTCTTTCGGGGCGCGCGGCGGGCTCTTCGTCTCGTACCTGTGGAAAGACTTCGGCGCCAATGGCTTCTACGGCAACGCGCCGTCGCATGAATGGACGAATCAGACGCTCGTCTCTGCCGACCAGCAGTTGGGCACGTGGGGCGGGTGGCGCATGGCGGGCGTCGAGTCGTACCGCACGCACGGCGATCATTTCCTCTTCGATGTCCGCCGTCCGGGCGTCGCCGAGAACCGTCATCGCACACACGCCGTCCTCGGCGCCCTTCGTGCGTCCCGCGGTCTTGGCGTCCGCGGCTCGCTGACGACCGGTGTCGAGGGCGGCGCCGACTGGATACGCTCGACCAATCTCGGCGACCACGAGACCGAGCGCGTGAGCGCGTTCGGCGAGTGGCGCCACGCGCTCACGGCCGGCGCGCAGGTCGACGCCAGCCTGCGCGTCGATCGCTATACGGAGTTCGGCACCTCATGGAGCCCCGCGCTGGGCATCGGCTGGTGGCCGGTGTCCACGCTGCGGCTTCGCGCCTCCACCGGCCGCGCGTTCCGCGTGCCGACCTCTACGGAGCGCTACTACAGCGACCCGGCGCACCTGGCGCGGGCCGAAATCGGTCCCGAGAGGGCCTGGGCTGCGGAAGGGGGCGCAGATCTCCTCTTGCCGCACGGCTGGATGCTGACGGGGACCGTCTTCGGCCGGCTCGATGAGGACGTCATCGACTGGCTGCGGCCGACGACCGCCGATCGGTGGCGGACGTACAACATCCGCGACGTCGACACGGTGGGTCTCGAGCTGAGCGCGCGCAAGGCGCTGGCGGACGGCTGGTTCGTGCAGGCCGGCTACACGCATCTGGACGTCGAGGCGGCGGCCGTGACCCAGCTCTCGAAGTACGTGCTCGACTACGCACCACACAGCCTTGGGGTCGCTACGTCGGTCACGCTGCCGGCGGCCGTGCAGCTGGCACCGCGCCTCGAATACCGGCGACGCACGCGCTCGACGGGCCCCGACGATTACGCGGTCCTCGACCTGCGGGTCAGCCGCCGGTTCGGGACGTACGAGCTGCGGGTGGACGGCACGAATCTCGGCGATGCGGACTACCAGGAGGTGCTCGGCGTCGCGATGCCCGGGCGGGCGGTCCGCCTCTCACTGGCTATCGGTCGCTGACCTCGTCCGGCCAGCGTAAAGCCGGACGCTACGTACTCTCGCGCTGCGGCGCGGGTTCCTGCTGCGTCAGGCAGTGAATCGTACCGAGGCCCCATACCAGATCCACCGCGTGAATGCCGACGACCTGACGGTCCCCCATCAGCTCGGCCAGTATGTTGAGCGCCGTGCGGTCGTTCGGATCGTTGAACGTCGGCACCAGCACGACGCCGTTCGCGATGTAGAAGTTCAGGTAGCTCGCCGGGAGCCGCATACCGTCCATGATGACCGGCCGCGGGTACGGGATCCGGACGATGCGCAGCGGGCCGATGTCCGGCTGTGCCGACGCGGCCTCCAGCCGGCGGACGTTGTCGAGCGATCGCGCGTGGTTCTCGTCGGCCGGATCGTCTTCCACGCCGACGACGACCGTGTCCCTCGACACGAAGCGCGCCACGTCATCGACGTGGCCGTGTGTATCGTCGCCAACGCACCCTTCTCCCAGCCAGATCGTGCGGCGCACGCCCAGCCACTCTGCGAAGATCCGCTCGTAGTCGTCACGCCGGAGCCCCGGATTGCGCACCTGGACGTCGCTCAACAACCACTCGTCCGTCACGAGCAGCAGGCCGGCGCCGTTGACGTCGATGCCGCCTCCCTCGAGCACGACGGGCTCACCCGTGTCGGAACGGGTCGGCTCCAGGCGGCCCAGTGCGGTGAGCCGCGCCATCGCAGTGCCGACGCGCGCGTCCTGTTCCCAGTTGGGGTACTTCGCCCAGCCGTTGAATGCCCAGTTGACGAGCACCACGTCGCCTGCCGAATCGATGACGCAGGTCGGCGCCGAGTCACGCAGCCAGACGCGGTCGGTCGGGACACGGTGCAGCGTGATCCGGTCGCGGCCGATGCCGTGCGCCTCGAGCGCGACACGCGCGCCCTCGACGACCGCGCCGTCCTGACAGAGGATCTCGACCGGCTCGTGCTCGGCGAGCACGCGCGTGATCTCCGCGTAGACCCACGGAATCGCGGCCAGCTTGCCGGGCCAGTCGGGCTCATGATGCGGCCAGGCAATCCAGGTCGCGCGATGCGGCTCCCACTCGGCCGGCATCCGATAAATGGGGTCGGAGGTCATTTTTCGAGGACACGAGCAGCGGGTGCAGGGGCGTGTCCTCGAAAAATGACCTCCGACCCCATTTATCCGCCGATGTACCGCTTGAGGATCGGTCCGTACGCATCCACGCGGCGGTCACGCAGGAAGGGCCAGTTGCGCCGCACGCTCTCGATGAGCGCCGGATCGCACTCGGCGATGAGCACCTCCTCGCCGTCCCCCGCTTCGGCGACGTAGCGGCCGAACGGATCGGCGACGAACGAGTGGCCGAAGAACGTGATGCCGTTGGTGCCGGGCTCGTCCTCGTGGCCGACGCGGTTCGGCGACGCGACGTAGACGCCGTTGGCAATGGCGTGCGCGCACTGAATCGTCCGCCACGCATCGACCTGCGCGCGTCCCCACTCGTCCCGCTCGGCCGGATGCCAGCCGATGGCGGTCGGATAGAAGAGCACCTGCGCGCCCATCAGGCTCGTGATCCGCGCCGCTTCCGGATACCACTGGTCCCAGCAGATCAGCACGCCGATCGTCGCGTACCGCGTCTTCCATACCCTGAAGCCCGCAGCGTCGCCCGGCTGCTCGCCGTGGAAATCGAAGTGCCCGTCGCCCGGTGTGAAGTAGTACTTCTCGTAGAAGAGCGGGTCGTCCGGGATGTGCATCTTGCGGTAGACGCCGAGCAGCGTCCCGTCGGCATCGATCACGGCCGCCGAGTTGCGGTAGATGCCGGCAGCCTGCCGTTCGAAGATCGGAACAATCAGGACCACCGCCAGCTCACGGGCGAGCCGCTGCATCGCCTCGGTTGTCGGCCCCGGAATCGGCTCGGCGAGATCGAACCGGTCGCACTGCTCCGACTTGCAGAAGTACGGCGTGTTGAACAGCTCCTTCAGGCAGACGATCTGCGCGCCGCGGCGCACTGCGTCGCCTACGAGCCGCTCGGCGCGCGCGAGATTGCCGGCGACGTCGGCGCCGGCGTGGTCCTGAACGATGCCGATGGTAAACATCTACTGGCGAGCTCGAACTGAGTGAGTATGAATCACAACGAGCCCACGTGCGAGGAGTGCGGGCCGCGACAACGCGGGGCCCCCGCCGCGCAAGCTTGCGCGGTGGGGTGCGAGCGGAGCGGCCCGAGAGATGTTTCGACGCGACATGCTCGGATCGCTATGCTAGCGTAACGTAGCGTCCGCCTTCAGGCGGACCAGGGCCGGCTGAAGCCGGCCGCGACGATTACCCTGATGCACAGAAAACCGCTGCGTGTGGCCCTCCTTGGGTTCGGGACGGTCGGCAGCTCGGTCGCGAAGATCCTCGTCGAGCGGCCGGAGCTGGGCCATCACGTCCAGCTCACGCACATCTTCAATCGCGACGTGGCGCGCAAGCGTGCGAACTGGATGCCCTCGTCGGTCGTCTGGACGGAGAACATCGACGAGCTGTTTGCGGCCAAACCCGATGCGGTCGTCGAGGTCGTCGGCGGCGTCGAGCCGGCGGGGGAGTGGGTGCGCCGCGCGCTCACGCAGCGGACATCGGTCGTCACTGCCAATAAGATGCTGCTGGCCGCGCACGCGCCGGAGCTGCTGCACCTGGCGGCCACCAACGGCGCGCAGCTGCGGTTCGAGGCGGCGGTCGCCGGCGGCGTGCCGCTCATTCACGGTGTGCGCGAGGGGCTCGCAGGCGATCGCCTGATGCGGGTCTCCGGGATTCTCAACGGCACGTCGAATTACATCCTCAGCCGCATGGCCGGGTGCGACGAACCGATGAGCGTCGTCCTTGCCGATGCGCAGCGCCTCGGCTACGCCGAGGCCGACCCGAGCGCCGATGTCGACGGCCACGACGCGGCAGCCAAGCTCGTCGTGCTCGCCGGGATCGCGTTTCGCCGGCACCTGCGGCTCTCGGATATTCCGCGGCAGTCGATCCGGACGATCTCGGGCGCCGACTTCCGCTATGCACGGCGTCTCGGATGCACGATCCGGCAGATCGCCATGGTCGAATCGGCCGACGAGGCGTTTCACGCGTTCGTCGGGCCGGCACTCGTCCTGCGCGGCTCACAGTTCGGGCTCAACATGGGCGCGAACAACGTCGTCACGATTGCCGGTCACTACGGCGGCGAAAACAGCTTCAGTGGTGCGGGCGCGGGCGGGCTCGCGACGGCGGTCGCAGTCGTGTCGGATCTGCTGTCGCTCACGCAGCGGACGCACGAGCGCGGCGAGGAGTGGCCCGCAGCGCGCGTCGCTCATCCGCCGGCGCGCCCGTACTATCTGCGGTTCGTCGTCCGCGATCGGCCGGGCATCCTGGCGGCAATTGCGGCCGCGCTCGCACGGCAGCGGATCAACCTCGATGCGGTGCTGCAGGAGCCCGGCTATCCGAAGGATGCGCTGCCGTTCGTGATCACGGCCGAGGCGTGCGAGGAGGCGCCGCTTCGAGGGGCGCTCGAGGAGATCTCCGCGTTGGATTTCCACGCCGAGCGGCCGCTGGCGCTCCCGATGTTGCTCCACCCTGTCGCGCAGGAAAGCGCGACGGGGGCCCCGGCGTTGGGCGATGACCCGCGGCCGTGATATCTTCTGGAATTCGTGTCACTTAAAGGCACTCACGGCGGGTCCGCCCACGGCGGGACCCGCCCTACGTACGACGTCGTCGTGCCTGCGTCGGTCGCCAATCTGGGTGGCGGCTTCGATACGCTGGCCGTTGCGGTGCAGCTCTATCTGCGCGTCCGCATCCTCGACGTGCGGGCGGACGGCGAGGCGCGGCTGACGGTCGCGCGCAGTACCCCTCCTGTCAGCGGCCGCAACGCCGTGGAGCGGGCGTACGAGGCGATCGCGCGGCGAACGGCCGTCGCGGCGCCGTCGGTCTCGGTCGAAGTGGAGAGCGACATCCCGATGGCGGCTGGTCTTGGCAGCAGTGCCGCAGCAACAGTCGCCGGGCTGCGCGTCTTTCAGCATGTGACGGGCACGGACGTGCGCATCGGAACGCTGCTCGGGGTCGCGGCGTCACTCGAGGGACACGCCGACAACGCGGCCGCCGCCCTGTACGGCGGACTCGTGTCGGTCATCGAGCATGACGGCGGGGAACCGGCTGCGCTGCCCTGGCAGTGGCCGGATGAACTGCGCCTCGTCGTGGCGACGCCGCCGGCCGGCCTCTCGACGTCAAAGGCGCGCGCGGCGCTTCCAGAGGCGGTGCCCCGGAAGGATGCCGTGTTCAACCTGCAGCGGGTGCTGTCGCTGGTCCACGCGCTGCAGCACGGTGAGTACGGGCGTCTCCGCGAGGCGACCGATGATCGTCTGCACCAGCCGGCGCGCTGCGCACTGGTGCCGCAGTTGGCCTCGGTGCTGGCGCTCGAGGATCCGGATATTCTGGCGGCGTTCCTCTCGGGTGCGGGCCCGTCGGTGGCGCTCCTCGCGCGGCGCGACTTTGCGCGACTGGAGCGTCTGCTGGCATCGGTGTACGAGCGCGCGGGCTCCGCGGCGTTAGTCCGCACGCTCGGCGTGCATCAGCATGCGGCCCGTGCGGACGAGGCGCTCGCGTATCCCGAGTCGACTCGACGGATGGTAGGGAAAACACTATGAAGTTCGTCGCGGGCTTGACGTGCCATCTCTGCGGCGCGACGTACCCGGCCGAGGCGTCGTGGGTCTGTGCCGAATGCCTCGGACCGCTGGAAGTCTCGTACGACTACGCGGCCGTGCGCGGCGCGATCAGCCGCGCGTTGATCGAATCGCGGCCCCGCTCGCTCTGGCGCTACCTGGAACTGCTGCCCGTCGAGGAACCGCGCACCGGCTTCCATTCCGGCTTTACGCCGCTCGTGCGGGCCGGGCGCCTCGCGCGTGAGCTGGGGCTGTCGGAGCTCTATCTCAAAGACGATTCGGTCAATCATCCGACGTTCTCGTACAAGGACCGTGTGGTGTCGGTCGCTGCCACGCGGGCCGTCGAGCTCGGCTTCCAGGTGTTCGGCTGCGCCTCGACGGGCAACCTCGCCGGCAGCGTCGCCGCGCATGGGGCGCGCCTCGGGCTGCCGTGCTATGTCTTCATCCCGCACGATCTGGAGCCGGCGAAGATTCTCGGCGCCGCGATTTATCAGCCGCAGGTGGTTGCCGTCGAAGGCAACTACGACGACGTGAATCGGCTGTGCACGCAGATCGCGGATCGGTACGGGTGGGGATTCGCGAACATCAACCTCCGCGCGTACTACGCCGAGGGCGCCAAGACGATGGGGTTCGAGATCGCGGAGCAGCTCGGATGGCGGTTCCCCGACCATGTGGTCTCGCCGGTGGCGGGGGGGACGCTCCTGCCGCGCATCTTCAAGGGGTTCCGCGAGCTCCGCGAGGTGGGACTGGTGAGCGGCCCACTCCCGAAAATTCACGCGGCGCAGCCGGAAGGGTCGGCGCCGGTCATCAACGCGCTCGAGGCCGGGCTCGAGTTCCCGGAGCCGGTCAAGCCGGACACGATTGCCAAGTCGCTCGCCATCGGCAACCCCGCGGATGGGTTCCAGGTCGTGCGCGTCGTCCATGAGACCGGAGCGACCGGCGCCAGCGCTACCGACGAGGAGATCCTCGAGGCCGTGCAGTTGCTGGCGCGTACCGAAGGCATCTTCACCGAGCCGGCGGGCGGGACGACGCTGGCCGTCACGCGCAAGCTGGTCCAGCGCGGGATCATCAAGCCGGACGACTCCGTGGTCGTGTGCATTACCGGCAACGGGTACAAAACGGCCGACGTCATGTTCGATCGCGTGGCCGCGCCGACGCGGATCGGCCGCAGCCTCGCGGATTTCGAGCGGGCGCTCGGCCCGCAGGCGGCGGCTTCGCTAGCCGGTAGCCGATAGGCGGTAGCTGGTAGCAGGAACCAAGAACCACTCACCGCGAACCACGAGACGTGCTACCAGCTACCAGCTACCACCTACCGGCTAGTGCGGGCGAAATTTGACCGAAAACTCCGTGCGCTGTACAATCGCGCCCATCGTGTTCAGCCTGTGTGGGTGCGCGTGCGCCTGTTGTTGTATGGGGACCAGCGAGGTCCCGGCGCTCTCGATCCACCGTGCGGTTGACGCGTAACCAGCCGGCAACACGAGCGAGATCGAAAGCCCGGGACGAAGAGTCCCGGGCTTTTTGTTTATGTTTCCAGCGTTTCTCGATCTCCGGTCGCGCCGCGTCGTCGTGGTTGGCGGTGGGCCGGTCGCCGCCGCCAAGCTCGATGCGCTCCTCGAGGTGGGAGCCGACGTGACCGTCGTCGCTCCGGAGGTCGTGCCGGAAATCGAGCGGCGCGGGGTCGTCGTGCTGCGGCGGCCGTTCGCGGAATCGGATCTCGACGGCGCCTGGTGGGTGGTGGCCGCGGCGCCGAAAGAGGTGAACAGGCGCGTGCGGGCGGCGGCTGACGCGCGCCGCGTGTTCGTCAACGCCGTGGACGATCCCGCGCATGCCACGGCGTACCTTGGCGGCGTGGTCCGGCGCGACGGGGTGACGGTGGCAATCTCCACCGATGGCCGGGCGCCGGCCCTGGCAGCGCTGCTGCGCGAGGCGCTCGATGCGTGGCTGCCCGCGCGGCTCGACGAGTGGCTGTCGGCGGCGGATGAAGCGCGGCGGCGGTGGAAGGCGGAGCGGGTGCCGATGCACGAGCGGCGGCCGCAGCTTCTGGAGACCCTGAACGAACTGTATGCGAAGCGGAAATAAGCCGGGATCCGGGATCCGGGGTCCGGGATCCCGCGGAAATCACAGTCGACGAGCCGAGAACCTTCCGAATCCCGGGTCCCGGATCCCGCATCCCGGACGAGTGTCGCTCGTCGGCGCGGGGCCGGGCGATCCCGAGCTCTGGACGGTGCGCGCCGTGCGTCGTCTCGAGGAGGCGGACCTGGTCTTGTACGATGCGCTCGTCGACGCACAGGCCCTCCGTGCCGTGACGCGTGCGCCGTGTTTCTGCGTGGGCAAGCGCGCGGGGCGCCGCAGCGTGAGGCAGGAGACGATCAACCGTGTGATGATCCACGCGGCGCGCGAGGGCAAGCGAGTCGTCCGTCTGAAGGGTGGCGATCCGTTCGTCTTCGGCCGCGGCGCCGAGGAGGCGCTGGCGCTCGCGATGGCGGGGATTCCCTTCGAAGTCGTGCCCGGCGTCACGTCGGCGACGGCGGCGCCGGCGCTGGCAGGCATTCCGGTGACCTATCGCGGGATCGCCTCTGCATTTCTGGTGGTCTCCGGTCACGCGACGGAGGCGTTCGAGGCGGGCATCCGGGGGGTGCAGGCGAACCGCGTGTCGCTGGTCGTGCTGATGGGACTCGCGGATCGCGCCGCGATCGCCGAGCGTCTCCTCGCGCAGGGCTGGAAGCCGGACACGCCCGCGGCGATCGTCTGCGCGGCGTCGACCCACGAAGAATGGACCTGGACGGGTACGGTCGCGCAGCTCGGAACGGCGCAACCGCCGGCCGGACTGGCGGGCGTGCTGGTAATCGGTGAAGTGGTCCGGATCAGTCATGCGCTTGCCCGCCAGGGACGGTCTGCGGAGCAGACCGTCCAGCCAGCACTGGCTGTCGGGTCGCGCGCGACCCGACCTGGCGAAGGCGGGTCCACGCCGGTGGAAGCCGGCGATGAGGTGAGCTATGGCCGCAATCGATGACGTGCGGACGTTCGGACGAGGACGGCTGTCGTTCGCCGACGAGCGGGACATCGACGAGTTCGTCGACATGCTGGGGCGCTACGAGCGCGGCGAGGTGTCCGCAGACGACTGGCGTCGGTTCCGGCTGCTCCGCGGCACCTATGGCCAGCGGCAGGACGGCGTCCAGATGCTCCGAATCAAGATCCCGCAGGGCATCGTCACGGGCGAGCAGCTGCGCGCGCTGGGAGAGGTCGCTGCGAAGTACTCGCGCGGCTTCGGCCATATCACCACTCGGCAGAACATGCAGTTTCACTTCGTGCTGCTGGCCGATGCCGAACGCGCGATGCGGGAGCTGGGAGACGTGGGGCTCACGACGCGCGAGGCATGCGGCAATTCGGTCCGGAACATCACCGCGTGCCCGTATGCCGGCATCGCGCACGACGAGGTGTTCGACGTCACGCCGTATGCCGAGGCGCTGACGCGGTATTTCCTGCGTCATCCACTTGCAGGCGTGCTGCCGCGGAAGTTCAAGATCGCCTTCGAGGGCTGTCCGCAGGATCACGCCATGGCGTCGATTCACGACATCGGCTGGTACGCGCGCATCGTCGACGGCCGGCGCGGGTTCCGTGTGACGGTGGGCGGCGGCACCTCGATCCTGCCGACGTCGGGCGGACTCGTCTACGACTTCATGCCCGCCGACGAGATGCTCGAGGTGGCCGAGGCGATCGTGCGCGTGTACCACCGGAACGGCGATTACCAGCACCGGCAGCGGAACCGCATGAAGTTCATGATCCGCCAGCTCGGATGGGAGGCCTGGCGCGCGAAGTTCGAGGAAGCGCTGACCGAAATCCGGGCGGAAGGCGGCGTGCCCTTCAGCTCCGACGCCGTTGCCGCTGAGGTCGAGGAGGCACCCGACTGGACGCCGCTCCCGGCGCCCGACGTCGATGTCGTCAAGCGGACGGCGGGGACTGTCGCCGTGCACGGCCCCGGCATCATGCCGGGCACCGTAAGGCTGCAGACGTTCTCTGACGCCTATCTCACCTGGATGCACACCAACGTCGGCCTCCAGCGGCAGGCCGGTTACGTGCACGTGACGGTGCGGCTCCTGCTCGGCGACGCGACGGCGGGGCAGATGCAGGTGCTCGCGGATCTCGCGGAAGCCTACGGCGATGGGACCGCGCGCCTCACGATCGCGCAGAATGTGCTGTTCCGCTGGGTAAAGGTTGGCGCGCTGCAGGAGCTGTATCAACGACTGCAGGCGGCCGGCCTCAGCGCGGCCGGCGCGAACACGGTGGCCGACGTCGTCAGCTGCCCCGGCGCGGAGAGCTGCCGGCTGGCGGTGACGCAGTCCCGCGGTCTCGGCCGCATCCTCACGGAGTACCTCGATCAGCATCCGGAGTTCGTGGCGCTCGTCCACGAGGGCGACATCAAGATCAGCGGGTGCCCGAACGGCTGCGGCCAGCATCACATTGCCGCGATCGGGTTCCAGGGCAGCGTTCGCAAGCTCGGCGATCGCGCGCTGCCCCAGTACTTCGTGCTGGTCGGCGGCGGGAGCACCGAGTCGGGTGCGGCGTTCGGGCGCGTCGTGTCGAAGGTGCCCGTCCGGCGGCTCACGGCCGCGATCGATCGGCTGCTGACGCTCTATCAGGAACGGCGAACGCCCGGCGAGTCGCTCGGCGCGTTCTTCAGGCGCATTCCGGCGGCGATTGCCACCGACGCGTTGAAGGACCTGGCGGAGCTCGGCCAGCACGAGGCGGCCGCGGACGATTACGTCGATCTCGGCGAGACGCACGTCTTCGAAACCGTCGTGATGGACGGCGAGTGCGCGTCGTAACGCCTCTGGCACAGCTCTTGGACCGCCGGTCGCATGCGCATCACAGACCGGCGCCGCGGTGAGAGCAGGGAGCTCAAGAAGGATCAGCAGGTCCGGCGTGAAGTTCTGGACGAGATAGGGTCAGAAATCGTCCAGGACCGCGCCGGCACGAACTATCGGAATCCCAACCGCGATCAGGCGCGAGGCGACTGGGATCGCTCCCGGCGGCACACCGACGCCGGACGCAGCCGCGACGAGCGGCGGCCCGGCGACGAAGGCCTGTAGGGGCGCCCGCCGCTACCGCTACCGTTCGCGATACCGCTCGATGCGCCTGGCGTCTTCCGGCGGTTTGCGCTCGCGCGCCACGTCGGGCTGATCGCGGTCCGGCTGTGGCGGCTCGTCGGGCCGCTCCTGAGGTGCACGCTTCGGCTCAGGCTCGGGCTGCATAATCGCACCCTTTTCTATTGTCTTCAACTATGCGTACCGCCTCTACACCACGCCCGAGTGGCGCCGGCTGTTCGGGCCGTTCTTCCGCCCCTATCGCGACGATTACCGCCCCGTTCCCTTCAGCCGCAACTTCGTCCGCCACATCGAAGGGTGGTACGCGCAGAAGCACCCCGACGAGGACTGTGCCGAGACGTTTGCGGTGTGGCTGACGCCGCGAAGCGCGTGGCGGCGCAGGTACAAGGGTTGGCCGGCCATGCAGAAGCTGCGCTACGTGGAGCGCGTGACCCGGGCGCTGGCCGACGTCGAGCCGATCGTCAAGACCGGCGAGGCAGACATCACCCCGGAGGACATCGGCGTGACGGTGGAACAGTTCTACGAGCAGGCGGCGCAGGAGCGGCAGGCGCGCATCGACATTGCCCTCGACGCGCACCTTTCCCAGATCGTCCTGACGCGCAGGCGAAAGGAAGTGAAGCCTGCGGCCGATATCGTAAACAGGCATCGGCCGGAACTCGTCGAGAAGATCACGTACTGGACAGACGTGCCGCGTGCGATCGTCCGCGGGCTGATCGATTCGATCTGCCGCACGTGCGAGCGGATGAAGCTGTGGGGCGAGCGGGGCGAAGAAGCGCGGTATCTCGTGGAGGTCACGGCGCTCGCGACGACGCTCGCGATGAACTTTCTTACGCGCGGGCGATTTGAGACATAGTTATGGGCACATGGGCAAGCTCAAGATCGTAGTCCTCTACGATCGCGTCCTCGTTGACGAGAGCGAGGAGGCCGCGGCCGACAAGGCGCCCGTCGTCCGTACGCTCGACAAGAAGGAGGTCGAGGAGGAGGTCGCCGAGGCGCTGGTGAAGGTTGGCCACGAGCCGGTGATGTACGAGCTGGACGGGACGCAGAAGAGCCTTCTCGGCCTGGCGCGCGTCGACTGCGACCTCGTGTTCAACCTTGCCGAGTCGTTCGCCGCCGACGACACCGCCGACTTCAAGATTGCGGCGTTCCTGGACCTGGTGGGAAAGAAGTACACCGGATCCGGCACGCACGGCCTGATGCTGGCGCAGGACAAGGCCGTGGCAAAGAAGATCTTCGCGTTCCACGGCATTCACACGCCCACGTTCGCCAAGTGTTACCGCGGCCGCCTCGACTTCTCACACGACCTGCAGTTCCCGGTCATCGTCAAGCCGGCACGCGAGGATGGATCGATCGGCATCGAGTTCAGCGCCGTGGTCAGCTCGATCCGCGAGCTGATGGAGCGGATGGACTGGCTGCACACGCACTTCGACTCGCCGGTGCTCATCGAGGAGTACATCGAGGGACGGGAGATGTACGTGGGCGTGCTCGGCAACGACAAACCCGAGGCCCTGCCCGTGATCGAGCTGGATCTGTCGAAGCTGCCGGAAGGGACGCCGCGGATCGCGGCGGCCGAGGTGAAGTGGGGCAAGGGCACCCGGGCGTATCGCGACACCAAGTCCGCGATTGCGACGGATCTGCCGGAGGAGACCGTGCAGCTGCTGCACCAGACGGCGGTGGCGGCCTACCAGGCGCTCGAGCTGCGCGACTATGGTCGCGTCGACATGCGGCTGCAGCCCGACGGCCGCGTGCCCGTCATCGAGGCCAATCCGAACCCCTGGCTCGCCTCACGGGCCGAGTTCGCAATGGCTGCGCGCAAATCGGGGCGGACCTACACGCAGTTGATCGAAGAGATCGTCGAGCTGGCGGTGGCCCGAGCGTAACTCGCAGTTGGCGGCCGGAGGCCTTCAGGCCTCCGGAATTCTCCATAGATACAACGTCCGCGTCTGCCCGTCGGCGCTCCTGAGCACTTCCACGCGATCGGGTTCCCAGTCGCCGATCGGGAAATTGTGGGACACGATGCGCGTGCCGGGCCGGAGCTGCATCATCAGACGGGGACGGAGCTGCGCGTTCAGGGCGGCCACCAGGTACAGGGTGACCACCGTCGCGTCCGAGACGTCGGTCGTGCGCGCATCTTCCACGCGAAACGTCACCAGGTGCTCCACGCCCGCCTCGCGCGCGTGCTGCCGCGCCTCGGCAATCCGTGCGGGGTCGATATCGACGCCTACTCCTCGCGCGCCGTAGGTTCGGGCCGCGGCGATGACGATGCGTCCGTCGCCGCAGCCCAGATCGTAGACGGCGTCGCGGGCGGTGACCTGCGCGAGCGCGAGCATGCGATCGACGACGTCTGGTGGGGTGGCGACGAACGGGGCACGGACCGCCTGTGCAGCCAGGCCGACGGCCAGCGCGACCGCGACGACCATCTGGGGCATGCCTGATTCTAGACAGGGGTCTGACCCCCGTGAAGGAGAGACTCAAGGTTGCCGACGAGCTGTCGGCAACTCCGCAGAACGGCAAGGGTTACCGCCACGCCCCAGCGGTGCCGCGCGTGCAGGCAACGGGCCAGCGGGCGGGGCGAACTGCACGAAACGGCCGTTTTTCGGCCAAGATTCGTTGATCGGGGCGCTGCCCTGCGCTATACTCATGGGTGCTGTTCCCGGCGAGAAACCGGTCCTTCCACCAACCTTCCAACGGGGGAAACGTGACATTCCAGGTCGGCGACAAGGTCATCTACCCGAACCACGGACTCGGCATCGTCGAACGGATCGAAGACAAAACCATCCTGGGTACCACCTGCGGATTCTTCCACCTGCGTATCGTCTCGAACGACACCACGGTTCTGGTGCCGGTCTCCAACGTCGAGGGCGTCGGCCTGCGCAAGGCGATCGGCGATGAGGAAGTCGAACGGCTGTTCACGCTCCTGAGCGACGGCAAGATCGACAACCATCAGAACTGGAAGGGTCGCTTCAAGGACAATTCCGACAAGATGCGCACCGGCTCCATCTACGACATGGCCGACGTGCTCAAGAGCCTGACCTTCCTGAGCAAGTCGAAGAGCCTGTCGTTCCGCGAGAAGCGGATGCTCGATCGCGCCCGTGCGCTCATCGTCTCCGAGGTGTCGGAGGTGGTGCGCGAGAAGGCCGCGGAGGTCGAGGAGAAGGTTGACCGGGCGCTCGAGAAGTGCTTCATCGTCAAGGCGCGCAACATGGCGCGCGCCTCGGCCCGCGCCAAGATGGCCAAGCCGGTGAAGGCGACTGTCATCGTCGCCGCTCCCCGGCGCGCCGCCCGCGCATCGTAGCGCGGTGCCGTAAGCGTCGCCCTTTGCCTTCTTCGCCGCCCGGGGGCGCGTCCCCCGGGCGATTTTTTGTACAGTCAAGGCGGTCTGTGGCCGACTTTCTCGTGGCGCTCCGTTCGGTCGTCACCTACGCGGTCACCGTTGCCTACATTGCCGTGGCCGGGCCGATCGGTCTCTTCTTTGCCGCCGTGCTGCGCTGGAAGCGCGGCCTCTACGCGCTCGGGCATGCGGGCGTCGGCCTCGCGCTCGCCCTTGCCGGCATCCGCTACCGCGTGGCCGGACGCGCGCATGTGCCGCGCACGGCTGTCGTCTTCTGCTCCAACCACGAAAGCAACGTCGATCCGCCGGTCCTGTTCCGTGCGCTGCACCCGCAGCTTCATGTCCTCTACAAGGCGGAACTGCACCGGTTTCCCATCATGGGCACGGTGTTCGACGTGGGCGGCTTCGTGCCGATCGAGCGCAGCGACCGCGACAAGGCGATGACGTCCATTGCCAGGGGAGCGGACTCGCTCCGCGCGGGCAACTCCTTCCTGATCTTCCCTGAGGGCACGCGGAGCCGCACCGGGGCGCTCCTCCCGTTCAAGAAGGGCGGCTTCATCATGGCAATCAAGGCGCAGGTGCCCGTCGTGCCGGTGGCGGTCCAGGGAGGACGCGCGGCGATGCGGAAAGGCAGTGCGTTCGTGAGACCGGTGCGCGTCAGCGTGCGGATCGGCGCGCCGATACCGACCGCGGGGCTGACGGTCGACGATCGAGCCGCGCTGATCGACCGCGTCCGCCAGGCGGTCGAGGATCTGCGACGCCAGGGATCGCTCTGGGAATAGGTCCCAAATCCCAAAGCCCAACGATCCGAAGCACAAGGCAAGTACCGCTTGACGGCGTCACGCCTCCGGTGTGACCCTCATCGACACATTGGATCCGTGAGGGTGCAATGCGCGCGATAAAGCGATGTCTAGCGTTCGAAGTTCCCACCGCGGCCGCATTTCATGTCATGCGGGCAACCGAAGGCGTTCTTCGTAAGTACCACGCGCTGACGAAGGGACTTCCGGCTGGCACGAAATCGCCCGAATGGGCCCAGTGCATCAACGAGATCAAGGCAGCTGGCGGTAACCCGAAAGTGACTGGCATTCTGGGCCACATCCGAGACTTGCATCGCAATCCGACGATGCATCCGCAAGAGTGTTTGAGCATTCAGGAGGCTCTGTCCCTGTTCGATGTTGCCAAAAGCGCCATCGTCGCAATGGCCGCTGAAATCATCCTCCTCGAAAAGGCTGCAGCGACAGTTCAAGCGCCTATACCTGGACTGGCGACAGCGGCTGCAGGCATCGCGACGACGACGTCGACACCACGACACAGATGCAGCGCATAGAAGGGAGAGCGATTGCCGTGCCGACGCGTGCCGACGTCTTCAGGATCTGAGTAAACCCGCCACGCCGGATCCGACCGCATCAAATTCATCGGGAGTTCACGGATGTCGCCAGCACGGGTTTGTTGTGATTGAGAGGCGGCATGGCCTTCTTAGACGCGAGGTCCCGAAGCCAAATCCAACTCACTTGAACCCGGTGGGATCACAACTGTACCGGATGACGTGCCCCGGAATCTGAGCCGCCGCATTTCTTGTCACGGCGCCAACGAATCACCAGCCGGTGCGAACTGTCATGATGGAACACGATGTGCACGGCAGGCGATATCTTGACTGCACCGAGCGATAAGCCGTACGAAATCCGCGAGAGACTATTCGTTTTTGCGTGCGACGTCGTTCGAGTCGCTCAGAAATTGCACGCCAGGAGCGGTGTCGGCGCTGCACTTTCTGCACAACTTGTGAATGCAGCCGTATCAGCAGCGTCAAATGCCGAAGAGGCGGACGACGGGTCCAGTAAAAGAGATTTTGTGGCAAAGGAGCGAATCGTGCTTCGCGAAATCAAGGAGACACGCTTGCGGCTGCGAGTCTTGAAGGAAACAGGGTTGCTTGACCCCTCAGACCACCCGCTCATAGAAGAATCGAGGCAGCTCGTTAAGATTGTTGCAACCATTCTGCGCAATTCCAAGACAGAAGAAGACTGAGTCGTGAGTCTGCAGTGTAAGACATCGAAGCGGCCCGCGAATGTGGCGGTTGGGATTTGGGTTTTGGGATTCGGGATTTGATAAGGACGTTTCAGTTACTACCGACAGAGAAGGTAAGCGTCCAGGGCCGCACGGGCGCGCCGTCGAACGTCCGTATGCCTTCGAGCAGCTCGATCCGCACGGTCCGGAAGGGCTGGAGCGGACGCGTGAACCGGATCTCAACGGCCCTCGTCGCGGCGTCGTACGCGGAGGTGAATTCCAGAGCAGCCTGACCCGCGTCGGGCGCCGCACCGAGATAGCCGACCCGAATACGATCGGTCAGCGATGTCGGGTCGATGCCCCTGGAAAACTGAACGCGGACACGGCCCGCCGCGGGCACATCGGCTTCGCCCTCGGTTGGCGAGCTGAACACCACGTCGCCCGGTTCGGCGGGAGGCGGTGGCGGTGGCGCCTCTTCCTCCACCGGCGCCGTGTCGGGTTCGGCTTCTGCCAGCGTGTTGCCGGCGACCGTCACCAGTCCGCGCTCGAGCGCCACGGTGCCGCTCACGCGGAGCCAGCGTCCCGTGTCGACGCGTGCATCCACTGACAGGACGAAGCCGCGTCCGCGTGGCTGGAGGTCGGTGACCCACACGGCCGCGTCCGCGGATCGCAGCACGAAATCCCAACGGCTCTTCCCTGGCGCGCTCGGCAGATCGCCAAACAGATTCCGGCCGCGGAACTGGCCGACGACGGTGACCTTCTGTCCCTCGAAGCGCCACGGCTGCAGCGCGAGCGCGCGAACGGAGGGTGACGCCGCCGGCTGCGTGGACGTCACGTTTGTCACCATGAGGACCAGCTCTTCGCCCGGCCGCGGCCACGGATCGAGCCGGCGCTCCTGTGCGTAGGCCGCGATGCGCGCATCATTCGGCTCGAGGCGGCCGACGTCGATGAGCTGGCCTCGCACTTCGACGAGACCGGACGGCGTTGTGGTGTCCTTGAGGACGACCGGCACGTCGCGCTCGCCGCCGCGCAGGACGATTTCGATCCCGCTCTCGACGAACTCGCCGTGAAGCAGGACGTTCTGCAGGTGGAAGTAGCTGGGGTATTCGCGCAGCGCCGCGACTGTTGCGAGGCGGCGGACCGGCCCCTGGGACGCGGCGTCGCCGATTGCGACGAGCACCAGAACGGTCGCCGCCAGCGCCCGGGCCACGTTCACCCGATCATTCTACTTTGCGTATCGCCATGCGGGCCACGATCACCGCGAGCGCGAAGAAGAGCGCCGTGCTGGCCAGTTGCCCGAGCAGCGTCTCGCCGTTGAAGAATGGAAACATCATCCCAATCGCGGCCAGAGGCCCGATCGTGCCGGTCCCGACGAGAATCGCGTACAGGATTCCGGCAATCGACCCGCCCGCGATCAGCCCCGAGCTGAACAGTGTGCCGGCGCTCACCTCGCTCTCGGCGGCCGCGGCGCTCGTCCGTTCGACCCATGCCCGAACGAGCCCGCCGACGAAGATCGGTGCCGTGGTCGCGATGGGGAGGTAGAGGCCGACAGCGAAAGAGAGCGAGTGCACGCCACACAGCTCGAGCGTCACCGCGATGAAGATGCCGACCAGGACGAGCCCCCATGGGAGGTTCTGGTTGAGCAGGCCGTTGATGATCGTGGACATCAGCGTCGCCTGCGGTGCGGGCACCGCGGCCGACCCGATCCCGAACACCTGATGCAGGTACAGCGTCGTGATCCCGATGATCAGGGCCGACGCCAGCACACCGATGATGAGGCCGGTCTGCTGGTACACAGGCGTGGCGCCCACGATGTAGCCGGTCTTCAGATCCTGTGACGTCGCGCCAGCGTTCGCCGAAGCGATGCAGACGATCGCGCCGACGATGAGCGCGATGGGCGCGTACACGGCACCCGTCCAGCCGACCGCGACGAACAGCAGGCAGGTGAGGATCAGCGTCGCAATCGTCATCCCGGAAATCGGGTTCGACGAGGATCCGATCAGCCCGGTGATGCGCGACGACACCGTCACGAAGAAGAAGCCGAAGATCAGGATCAGGATGGCCGCGAGGAAGTTCCCCTGCGTCGGGAGCCCCGGTGTCACCGCCATGAAGACGGCGAGCGCGAGTGAGCCGCCGAGCACGGTCTTCATTGGGATGTCGCGCTCGGTGCGTAGCCCCGTCGCGCCGCCGGTGCCGGCGGAGCCGAAATCGCGGAGGCTTCCGCGCGCCGACGCGACGATCGTCGGAATGGTGCGCGCCAGGGTGATGATCCCCGCTGCCAGCACGCCGCCGGCGCCGATGTACCGGATGTAGGCACTCCAGAGCTGCCCCGGGTTCATCTCGGAGATGAGGAACGGGCGCCCGGTCGCGGGATTCACGGCGAAGCTGGGATGAATCGGGGGAAACGGCTCGGTGATGTACTGGCCGAGGATCGAGATGAGCGGCAGCAGTCCGAGCCACGCCAGCACGCCGCCGGCGACCATCGTCCCGGCGATCTTCGGGCCGATGACGTAGCCCACGCCGAGGTACTCGGGAGAGATGTCCACGGCCACCGTCGCGTTCGGGAACTGCGAGGCGCGCGGCATGGCATAGCCGATCTCGGTGCGGAACAGGCCGAAGGTCCAGGAGAGCGATTTCCAGAGGGCGCCGATGCCGAGTCCGCCGAAGACCAGCCCCGCCATCTTGCCCCCGCGCTCGCCGGCCACCAGGACCTCGGCGCAGGCGGTGCCTTCGGGATACGGCAGCACGCCGTGTTCCCGGACGATGAGCGCGCGCCGGAGCGGCACCATCATGAGCACGCCGAGGATGCCGCCTGCGATCGTCAGCAGCGTAATCTGCAGGTAGTTGAAATAGCTCGGCCCGAATGGCGTGAGGAAGATCAACGCGGGAATCGTGAAGACGACGCCGGCGGCGACCGACTCGCCCGCCGATCCGATCGTCTGGACGATGTTGTTCTCGAGGATCGTCGATCCGCCGAGCCGCTTCAGCACCGAGATCGCGAGCACCGCGATCGGAATCGATGCGCTGACGGTCAATCCCGCACGAAGTCCGAGGTACACAGTCGACGCGCCGAACAGCAGCCCGAACAGCGCGCCGAGCACGATCGCTTTGAGTGTGAACTCCGCTGGCGCCTGTGATGCCGGAACGTACGGCTGAAATGTTCCACGCGTGGTTGACGCCGCCGGTGTCGTCAGTTGAGCCATGGCGCGAGATGGTAGCATTGGAGCTTGTGAATCGGCCGAACAAGCGGCGGCCGCTCCCCGATCAGGTCTCCGAGCTCACCACCAACCGGCTGTCCGTGTATCTGCGCTGCCTCAACGAGCTCGATACCGCCGGGGTGCAGACGATTTCCTCGCAGGCGCTTGCCGAGCAGTTCCACCTGAACGCGGCCCAGATCCGCAAAGATCTCGCGTACTTTGGCGAGTTCGGCGTTCGCGGCGTCGGCTACTACGTGAAGGAGCTGCGCCGCCATCTGCGCCAGATCCTCGGTCTCGATCGGCGGCTTCGCGTCGTCATCATGGGGGCCGGCAATCTCGGCCTGGCGCTCGCCGATTACCCCGGATTCAGGCAGGAAGGCTTCGACATCGCGGCGCTCTTCGACATCGCGAACGAGAAGATCGGGCATGAGTCGCGCTGCGGCGTCCCCATTCACGACGTCCGCGAGCTGAAGCGGCTGGCGCGGCGCGAGCGGTACGACATCGCCGTCATCGCGGTGCCGGCGCCGCACGCGCAGCCGGTCGTCGACCTGGTCGTCGAGGCCGGCATCAAGGCCATCCTCAACTTCTCACCAGGGACCCTCAAGGTGCCGCCGGAGGTGAAGCTGAAGAGCGTCGACCTCACCGTGTCGCTCGAGAGCCTCTCGTTCTATCTCGCGCAGGGGGGGGAGGAAGGTGCCTCGGGTGCCCAGGGTGCCTAAGGTGCCCAGAGTGCCTAGAGTGCCTGGGGCACTGTCGCACGTCGACCGCCGCGGGCGCGTCAAGATGGTCGACGTGGGCGACAAGCCGGTCACGACGCGAGAGGCGATCGCGCGCGGCGAGATCACGATGACGTCCGACGCGCTGCGGCTGATCCGCCGTGGCGAGGTCGCCAAAGGCGATCCGCTGCAGGCGGCACGGCTCGCCGGAATCATGGCCGCCAAGCAGACCTCTGCCATCATCCCGTTGTGTCACCCGCTCCCGCTCACGCACGTCTCCGTGGAGCTGACGCCGGCGCGTCGGGGCTATCGGATCGAGTCGCGCGTCCGCACCAACGCGCAGACCGGCGTCGAAATGGAGGCGCTCGTCGCCGTGGCCGTGGCGGCGCTCACCGTCTACGACATGGTCAAGGCGGTCGACAAGGCGATGGTCATCGGCGACATCTTCCTGGTGGAAAAGCGAGGTGGCCGCTCCGGCGTCTACCGGCGCAAGGCTAGGGCGACGCGCTGAGGCGGTACACGTGCGTGTCGGTCCGGATGAAAATCGACCCGCCTGACACGGCCATCGAGGCGAGCATCGCGCCATCCAGCTGGTTTCTCGCGAGCACTCGGAACTCTGTGCCCGGCGCGATCACGGTCGTGATCCCTTCTTCGCTCTGAAAGTGGACGCGCCCGTCGGCCAAGACCGGCGACGCGGAATAGTTGCCGCCGAGCCGCTGCAGCCAATGCGGCACGCCGGTCCTGGCGTCGAGGGCGGCGGCGATGCCGATGTCGCTCACGGTGTAGAGCACATCGCCGACGAGCAGGGGCGACGGCGTGAACGGCGCCGCCCGCTGCTGCGTCCAGACCAGGTGCGTCCGCGTCACGTCGCCCGTGCCGTCCGCGCGGACGGCGATGAGCGACGGCTGCTGAAATCCGGTGGCGATGTAGACGAGGCCGCCGCCGAACACGGGACGAGGTACGTTCGAGAAGCCGTCGCGGTACGACACGCGCCAGATTTCACGCCCCGTCCGTGGCTCGTAGGCGGCGGCGCGGTACGCGCCGACGCTGATCAACTGATCGCGCTCGCCGACGCGAATGACCAGCGGCGTCGTGTACGCCTGATCCGCAGGGGAGCGCCGGTTCGTCTTCCACCGGGTCGTGCCGGTGCGTGCGTCGAGCGCGATGACAAACGCCGCGTCCCAGCCGTCGCAGTTGAAGATCAGCAGATCGTCGTAGAGCACCGGCGATCCGCCAGTGCCGTGCTGGTTGGTGTAGGGCACGCGCGCCTTCCAGACGATCTCGCCGGCGGTGGTGATCGCCGCCGTCCCTTCGGCCCCGAAGTGGACGTAGACCCGATCACCATCGACGATCGGTGTGGGAGAAGCGTGGCTGTTCTTGGCATTCAGCAGGGCCGCGTTCCTCAGGCCGAACAGCTCGACGTTGACCGCTTCGCGTCCTGTGTCGACCTCGTAGGCGAGCACGCGCAGCGACGCACCGTCGCGTCCTGTCACCGCGGTCGTCAGCCAGACGCGTCCGCCGGCGACCACGGGAGACGACCAGCCGCGGCCGGCGACGGGCACCTTCCATCGCACGCTTCGCGACTCGCTCCACTCGAGGGGCAGTCCGCGCTCGGCCGAATGTCCCTGCCCCGTGGGGCCGCGGAACTGAGGCCAGTCTTCGGCGTGGAGTGCGGCTCCGTTGAGCGCGAGGAGAACCGGGAGGATCAGGCGGATAGTCACCACACCCGGCGGTAGTATATGGGCCGAAAACGGGGTCGGAGGTCATTTAAAGAGGACACCGCCGAACGACACCATCGGCGGTGTCCTCTTTAAATGACCTCCGACCCCGTTTTCTACGCCCGCATGCGGCGGGGACGGCGCCGCCAGGCCATCACGCTGCCGGCGACGAAGAGCGTGCTGCCGATCACGCGCTCCCAGAAGTACTCCGGCACCAGCCGGCGTGCGTACCGCCGCGGACTCATGTCGCGGGCGCGCTCGG
Source organism: Acidobacteriota bacterium (assembly GCA_016184455.1). GTDB lineage: Bacteria > Acidobacteriota > Vicinamibacteria > Vicinamibacterales > UBA2999 > MELF01. The sequence goes on along the minus strand of JACPCS010000102.1, from coordinate 27,115 downwards.
TCAGGCGCGACAGCTTGCGCTCGAGATCCGCGCGCGTCGGCAAAGACGCCGCGCAGCAGGCTCCCGATCGACTCATGCTGGACGAGGTCAGGGCTAGCCATGTGACCCTGGTGAGCAAACGAGGTACCGGGACCCGGCGGCGGCTCGATATGGATGACGACGTCGGCGAGATGGGGGAAGCGCTTCATCAGCCGGTCCTTCACGGCGTGCGACGTCGCATGCGCCGCCTCGAGCGGCGTTCGGCCGTCGAGCCAGATGTGCAGGTCCATGAAGACATGGTCGGTCGGGCCGCGCGTCCGGATCCGGTGGCAGCCGAGGACCTCCGGCACGGATCCAACGACGGCCCGCACGTCGTCTTCGGCGATGACGATCTGGTCGCTGAGAATCTGCGACGCCTCGTGCGCGATGTGCCACCCGGCGCGTCCGATGAACACCGCAACGACGAGCGCCGCGACCGCGTCGAGCCAGCCGTATCCGATCCAGACGCCTACCAGCGCCGCGAGCACGGTCCCGGACGTGAGCACGTCGCTGCGCGTGTGCATGGCGTCGGCGTGCAGCACCTCGCTGTTCAGGCGCCGGGCTTCACGCAGCTCGTACCGGACCACGAACAGGTTGACGACGAGCGTCGCCGCCATCACGCCGATCCCCTCGGGAAAGACGCGCGGCAGGCCGCCGTTCACCAGGCGGTCGTACGCCGCCGTCAGCACCTGCACGAGGACGACGACCAGAAAGATGAGGATGCCGAGCGAGGCCATCGTCTCGTACTTGCGATGGCCGTAGGGGTGATCCTCGTCCGGCGGCCGGCGCGCCACCGACACGCCCACGAGCGCGACGACGTTGGAGGCGGAGTCGGTCAGCGAGTGGAAGCCTTCGGAGAGAATCGACACGGCCCCGGTGGTGTAGCCGAGGCCGATCTTGACGAGCGCGACCGCGAGGTTGAGGACGAGGACGCGGTAGAGGATCCGAACGACTTGGCTGTATCTGTCGCTCAGAAAACGTGCGCGTTCGGGATCGGCCACCAGCGCAGCTGCACCTTGCCGATGATGTACTTCTTCGGCACGAATCCCCAGTGGCGGCTGTCGGAGCTGTTGTTCCGGTGGTCGCCCATCACGAAGTAGTACCCTTCGGGCACGACCGACGGTCCGAAGTCGTCGTGGCTGCGGTACTCGGGCGGCACGAAGTCATCGTTCATCGGCACGTCGTTGACGAACACGCGGCCGTCGACGATGCGCACCTGGTCGCCTTCCTCGGCGATCACGCGCTTGACGAATGACTTGTCCGGGTTGAGCGGGTAGTAGAGCATGACGATGTCGCCGCGCCGCGGCTCGCCCATCCGGTACGCCAGCTTGTTGACGATGAGCCGATCCTGATCCGCCAGCGTCGGCGCCATGCTCTGGCCCTCGACGCGCGCTACCTGGAAGCCGAACGTGACGATGAGCGTCGCGTACACGGCCGCCGAAGCGAGCGTCTTGACCCACGCCACCCCCTCGTCGCGCCAGATGGTGAGCCGGCGGATGATGGCGGCCCGGCGATCGTCGATCGTCAGGCGCAGGTCGGACGTCGCGGCTCCATCCGCCACTATGGCCACCGCGGGTTCCATCGTATAAGGCGAATCGAGCCCCGCCTCACTCGCCCCCTCCGGCAGGTGCGTCAGAGCTTCAGGTATTCCCGAAGTCGCCTGGTCTGCGCCCGGCTGACCGGGATCTCCGTGCTCTTCGCGTCCTTCATCCGGAGGATGTAGTTCCTGCTGAACCAAGGGACTATCTCCTTGATTTTATTGATGTTGACCAGGTGCGACCGATGGACGCGCCAGAAGACCTCCGGGTCGAGGCGCGCCTGCAGTTCATCGAGGGTCCGGTAGTTCGACGTCCCCGACACCTGGGCTGTCACTATGTTAATCGACTCGTCGGCCAGAGAGGCATAGATGATGTCGTCGGCCTGGACCAGCAGGAACCGTTCCCCCACCTTGAGCGCCACCTGGTCGCGCCGAACCTGGCGGGTCGCCATAATTTTGACGATACGCTCGAGCTGGTCGTTGAGTGGCCGCGGCCGTTTCGAGCTCAGCCGGCGCCGGACGCGGGAGAGCGCCTGTTCGAGGCGGCCGACCTCGACCGGTTTGAGGAGGTAGTCGACCGCGTTCACCTCGAACGCCTCGATGGCGTGCTGGTCGAACGCGGTGACGAACACGACCGCCGGACCATCACTTTCGCGATCGAGCAGCCGCCGCGCCACCTCGAAGCCGCTCAGGCCTGGCATCTGGATATCGAGAAACACGAGGTCCGGATCGACGCGGTCGGCGGCCGCCAGCGCCTCGAAGCCATTGCCCGCCTGGGCCACGACCTGCACGTCGACCAGCCGCTCGAGCTGGTAGCAGAGCTCGTCGCGTGCGAGCTGCTCGTCGTCGACGACCATCACGCGGAGCGGATCGCTCATGCCGTGATCTGGTCCGCCGCGAGCAGCTCCGGAATCTCGATGCGGGCGCGCGTGCCGACGCCCAGCTCGCTCTGCAGCGTGAGCTGGAAGGCGGCGCCGTAGATCACGCGCAGCCGCTCGCGCACGTTCGCCAGTCCGATGCCTTCGGCCGGCCGATCGTCGAGCCGGTCGGCCCTGAACCCGACACCGTCATCTTCGATTTCGATCACAGCGCGTCCCTGCTCGCGCCAGCTGCGGATGACGATCGATCCGTCGCCGACCTTCCGCGCCAGGCCGTGCTTGATCGAGTTTTCCACGATCGGCTGCAGGATCATGCTGGGGACGATCACCTCCAGCGTATCGGGGCTGATTTCCTTGCGGACCTGCAGCTTCGAGCCGAATCGAACGACCTCGATGTCGAGGTACTCGTCGATGGCGTCGAGCTCCTCGCGCAAGGTCACGAAGTGCTGATGGCTGCGAATCAGGCGCCGCAGGAGTCCTGAAAGCTTGATGATGAGCGTCCGTGCCGTGTCCGGCTGCGAGCGGATGAGTGACGAGATCGATGTCAGCGTGTTGAACAGGAAGTGCGGATTGATCTGGCTTTTCAACGCCTCGATCTTCGCTTCCATCAGGAGCTTTTCCTGCTCCTGGAGGCGGTGTTCGATCCGGGCGCTGTTCCAGATCTTGATGGGCGTCGCCACGGCCAGCACCGTCGCCAGCACGACGAGCGCCGTCATCCACGGCGACTCCGGATCCAGATAGAAGAGCCGGTGCGCCCCGAACCGGAGGCCGAGCGCCTGGCGGAGCAGCTCCAGCGCCACCGGCGCGGCCAGCAGTACGAGCTGCCAGTTCGGCTCGAGGCGCCGCACGGCGTGCCAGACGTGGCGCCGCAGGTCGACGAAGATGAACGGCGTGAACTGCCAGATCGCCTCCTTCGGACACACCTCGCGGAGGCCGCCGCCGGCGAACCCGCAGCCGACGGCGAAGGGGAGCGCAATGATCTCGCCCGCGGCGAGCGCCGGCAGCGCGGCGAGCAGCCCGACAATGGCGCCCGCGTACGGCCCCGCGATGAGGCCCGCGAGCAGCGCGCCTTCGAGCGTCAGGTCGGCGGCGTTGTAGTTGAGGAGCAGCCGCGCGGCGACGCCCGCCATCAGCGGCAGGCCGATCGCCAGCGCGAAGGTGAGCCGGTCACTCCACCCGCGGCGCTCGAAGATCAGAATGTGCCGGAACTGCCGGAACCGCGCCAGCATCGTCGCCAGCACGGCCATGACGGCGAGCTTGACGATGAGCGTGGTGAGCAGGAAGCGGTCGGCCGGGAGAACGTACGGCTCCTCGAACACGGCAGCCATTGTAACCGGTTGGTGGATGGTGGTTGGTGGTTGGTGGTTTATGATCCTCGTATGATTCGACCGTTTCTCGTCGGGCTGGCCATCACCTTCCGGCACATGTTCAAGAAGAAGATCGCGGTGAACTATCCCGACGAGAAGGTGCCGATGTTCCCGAAGTACCGCGGCAAGCAGGTGCTCATGCGCGACGAGAACGGCCTCGAGAAGTGCGTCGCGTGCGGCCTCTGCTCGGTGGCGTGTCCGGCCGACGCGATCTACCTCGAGGCGGCCGAGAACGACGGCACCGTGCTCGCGGGGCCGCGCTACGCGAAGGTCTACCAGATCCACAAGATGCGCTGCATCTTCTGCGGCTACTGCGAAGAGGCCTGTCCCGTGTCGGCGATCTTCATGGGGAAGGACTACGAGCTCGCCGTCTACAGCAAGGACGACTTCATCTGGGACAAGGACGATCTGCTCGTGCCGCCGCCGTCCGAGGCGAAGCTGCCCGCCGCGCTGTCCACGTCGTAATCCTCTGATGTGCTGATCGGCGCCGTCGCCGACATCCACGGCCGCTTCGCGGCGCTCGCGCGCGCTCGAATGAGATAATCAGATATCCGATGAAGCCGTTTCTGGACGCGATCGACGAACGTGTGCTCGTCTGCGATGGGGCGATGGGGACGATGCTCTATGCGAAGGGCGTCTTCATCAACCGGTGCTTCGATGCGCTCAACCTGACCGATCCTGGCCGCGTGGCCGAGGTGCACCAGGAGTACGTCCGCGCGGGCGCGGACGTGATCGAGACGAACACGTTCGGAGCCAACCGGGTGAAGCTGCGCGGCTTCGGCCTCGCCGATCGACTCCGTGAGATCAACATGGAAGGGGCGCGGCTCGCGCGGGCCGTTGCCGGAGGCGACGTGTACGTCGCGGGTGCGATCGGGCCGCTCGGCATCCGCATCGAGCCGTGGGGCAAGACGGGCACCGACGAGGCGGAGGCGTTCGTCCGCGAGCAGGCCGAGGCGCTCCTCGCCGGCGGCGTCGACCTCTTCGTCCTCGAGACATTCCGGGACGTCAACGAGCTCCGTGCCGCGATCGCCGCGATCCGCAGCGTGTGCCGGCTGCCGGTCGTGGCGCAGATGACGATCGAGGAGGACGGCAACACGCTCGACGGCGCGCCGCCCGAGCAGTTCGCGCCGGCGCTCGCGTCCGAGGCCGACCTCGTCGGCGTGAACTGCAGCATCGGGCCGGCGCCGATGCTCGAAACGATCGAACGGATGGCGGCGGTGACGCGCGCGCGGTTCTCGGCACAGCCGAACGCCGGCCGGCCGCGCGATATCGAGGGGCGCAACATCTATCTGTCGTCGCCGGAATACATGGCGTCGTACGCGCGGCGGTTCATGAACCAGGGCGTGCGCCTGGTGGGCGGCTGCTGCGGGACGACGCCCGAGCACATCCGCCAGATCAAGATTGCCGTGAAGAAGTACGCGCCGGAGGTGGCCCGTGCGGCGGCGCCGGCGCGCCGCGATCTCGAGGTCCAGGTGGCCGATCCCGGCGTGCCGATGATCCCGAAGGTGGAGCGCTCGCATCTGGCGCGCGCGCTCGCCGAGGGACGGTTTGCGACGATGGTCCCGCTGACGCCGCCCAAGGGATTCGACAGCGACGGGATCGTCGATCAGGCGCGCGCGCTGAAGCAGCACGGCGTCGACGTGGTGCTCATCCCCGACGGGCACCGCGGCGCGCGGATGAGCGCCCTCTCGCTGGCGGTGCTCGTCCAGCAGCGAGCGTGCGTCGAAACGGTGCTCCAGTACTCGTGCCGCGACCGCAACCTGCTCGGCATGCAGTCGGACCTGCTCGGCGCGCACGCGATGGGCGTGCGAAACCTGATGATCGTCACCGGCGACGTCCGGTCCGTGGGCGATTATCCGGATGCGACCGCCGTCTTCGACGTCGATTCCATCGGTCTGACCAACGTCGTCGCGCGCCTGAATCGCGGCCTCGACATCGGTGGACAGGCGATCGGCGGGCCGACGGCGTTTCACGTCGGCGTGCAGGTCAATCCCGGCGCGGAGGACCTCGACGCCGAGGTCCGCCGGTTCGAGTACAAGGTCGAGGCGGGGGCCGAGTTCGCCATCACGAAACCCGTGTTCGACGTGGCCACCTTCGAGCGGTTTTACCGGCGGATCGCGGCGGCCGACGTTCCGCTCGTCCTCGGCCTGTGGCCGTTCGAGAGTGCGCTGAATGCCGAGTTCATGGCCAACGAGGTGCCGGGCGTGCGGGTGCCCGAGGCGGTGCTCGAGCGGATGCGGCGGGTCGACGGCGACACGGCGGCCGCCGAAGGGATTGCCATTGCGCGCGACGTCGGTCGCGCGCTGCGCGGGGCCGTCCAGGGCGTGCACGTGGCGGCTCCGTCCGGGCGGATCGCCGCCGCGCTCGAGGTCCTGGCCGGCCTCAGGTAGTGTTTGGGCTTTTCGGCGTGTCGTTGTATAGTGCCGGGGCGGTCCAAGCACGGTCACAGGGCCAGACCTCCAGGAGATTCCATTCTCAGGGCGCGGGCGGGGTCCCCATCGCGCCTGCGCGAGGGGTGCCGGTGCCTTGCGGCGGAGAAATCGGTGATATCGCTCTTCGAGCGTGAAAACGACAAGTTCCGGCCGGAGGTCGGGAGCCAGGCGCTCTCGGTCATCGCGATCGAGAACGATTTCGTCGAAGGCGTCTACGACAAGCTGTCGACTGTCTACGACTGGGTCTTCGGTCCGATTCTGCATCCCGGCCGGCTGTGTGCGCTCGAGCGGATCGACATCCGTCCTGGCGATCGCGTGCTCGAGGTCGGCGTGGGCACGGGGATCAACGCATCCCTGTATCCGCGGTACTGCCGCGTGACCGGCATCGACTTCTCGGCCTCGATGCTCGAGAAGGCGCGCGCGCGGATCCGGCGCAAGGAGCTCCCGCACATCCGGCTGATACAGATGGACGCCGCCGCGCTGCGGTTCCCGGACGAGTCGTTCGACATCGTCTATGCGCCGTACTTGATCAACTGCGTGCCCGATCCCGTCAAGGTCGTCAGCGAGATGCGGCGCGTCTGCCGGACGGGCGGGAAGATCGTCTTTCTGAATCACTTCCGCAGCGCAAACGTCGTATTCTCGCGCCTCGACCGGGCGCTCTCGCCGCTCACCGTGCACATCGGGTTCAAGGCGGATCTCGATCTGCCGGGGTTCCTCGTGCAGACGGACCTGCACCCGGTTTCGATCGAGAAGGTCAGCATCCCGCGGCTGTGGTCGCTCGTCCTCTGTAGAAAAAACTGAACTCGAGTACGTGGTGTCCGGCTTCAGCCGGACCCACCGGTATGTACGTTGCGACGTGAGGGTGTGGCATGGCGCTGTCTCTTCATGAGCACGGCTATTACCACCCGACCGTTTACGATCTGATCTTCGGCGCGCCGCTGCACCCGGGCCGCGTGGCCGCGGTGGCCGCGCTCGGCATCGGGCCGGGCGACCAGGTGCTCGAGGTGGGCACCGGCACGGCGCTGACAGCGGCTCTCTATCCGCGCGCCTGCCGGGTAACGGCCGTCGATCTGTCCGCGTCGATGCTGCGGCGTGCGAAGGCGCGCGTCGTGCGTCGCGGCCTGACCCACGTCCGGCTGCTTGCCTCAGACGCCACGCACCTCACCTTCGCGGACGCCTCATTCGACCGCGTCCTGGCGCCGTACGTCATCAGCGTGGTCCCGGATCCGCTGCAGGCCCTCCGCGAGATGCGCCGCGTCTGCCGGCCCGGCGGGCGCATCGTGATCCTGAACCACTTCCGGAGCGCGAGACCCCTGATGGCGGACGTGGAGCGGGCGTTGTCGCCTCTGACGCGGCACATCGGGTTCAGGGCGGACGTCGATCTGCCGCCGCTCCTCGAGGCTGCCGGGCTTCGGACCGTCAGGATCCAGAAGGTGAACTGGCCGCCGATCTGGTCGGCCGTGACCTGCGCGCGAGACTGACCGCAGCCCCGAATGCACACCCGACGGTGACGATCCACAATCAGCAATCACCAACAGATCTTCCTGGCTGATGCAGGCGCAGCGCACGTAGTTCGGCAGGTCCTCGACGAGCACGTCGTACTCGGGGAAGCGGCGCTCAACCGCGCTGATCCGCTGACACCACTCGATACGGGAGCGAGGGCATCCGCGCGCGCCCTTCTTGGTGCGTCGCCGACAGCGACCCACACTTGACCATAGTGCGCTGAAGAGTCCTATCAGATCGTTGTAAACCGCCGATTTGCACAAACATTTCCTCGTGTATCCTGTTCGCGAATTCTGGCCCCGCGGGGAGCGTAATGGAACTGGAGCGGCCGCGAGCCGGACTGTAGTGTCCGACCGTCCCCCAGGTCGGTCTGAAGGCTGGGCACGAACGGAGCGATGCGCGAGATGATCCAAAACGCCGGCAAGATCCTCGTGGTCGACGATGCGCAGGCGAACGTGGAGTTGCTGGAGGGGATGTTGAGGCGCGAGGGCTACACCGTGCACACCGCCGCCGACGGCGAGGCGGCGCTCGCGGCGGTCGCACGTGAGCGGCCCGATTTGATACTGCTCGACGTCATGATGCCGAAACTCGACGGCTTCGAGGTGTGCCGGCGGCTCAAACACGATCCCGCCACGCGGCTGACGCCCGTCGTGTTGATCACCGCCCTGCAGGAGCGCGAAGACAAGATCCACGGGATTAGTGCGGGGGCGGATGATTTTCTGACGAAGCCGGTCAACCCCCACGAGCTGCGCGCGCGTGCTCGATCCCTCGTCCGGCTCAAGCGGTACACGGACGAGTTGGACTCCGCGGAATCGGTGATCTTCAGCCTGGCGGTGACGATCGAGGCGCGCGATCCCTACACCCAGGGTCACTGCCAGCGGCTGGCGCGCTATGCCGTGGCGTTGGGCGCGCACCGGGATCTCGGTGACGACGATCTCGCGGCGCTCCACCGCGGCGGCCTGCTGCACGATGTGGGGAAGGTGGGGGTCTCCGATACCATCCTGCTGAAGCCGGGGCCTTTGACCACCGACGAGTACGACGCGATGAAACGGCACACGGTGATCGGAGAATCAATCTGCGGGGAGTTGCGCTCCCTGCGCCTGGTTCGTCCGATTGTTCGACACCACCACGAGCGGCTGGATGGCACCGGCTATCCCGATGGCCTCCGAGGCGACGCGATTCCACTTCTGGCGCAGATCGTGGGCCTCGTCGACGTCTACGACGCCCTCACGACCGACCGGCCGTACAGAGCGGCGCTGCCGCCGGAGCGGGCATACGAGGAGCTGTCCGTCGAGGCACAGAAAGGCTGGCGAGATCGGACCCTGGTAGACGACTTCATCACGTTGGGCCGGACCAGCCGGCTCGAGCGGCCGGCCGGAACCGAGGAGTAGAAGCAACCACTTTCAGCGGGGGAAAGCCCTGATGGACGGATCTCTTCCGCTCGCACTGGACACGGTGGTCTTCGCGCGGGGACTCCGCACCCTGGGTGACGCCAGGCCATCCCTGCTGCCGGTGGACCTCGACATCCTGCCGGGTGAGATTTTTGCCATTGTCGGGCGCGCCGGTTCGGGCAAGACCGCGTTGCTCGAAAGCCTCGTCGGTCTTCGGCGTGTCGCGGCCGACCAGTTGAGCGTCTGCGGGGCCGATCCTCGCCGGTTGGCCCCCGCCGTCAAGCAGCGGATCGGGGTGGCGCCCTCCGGCGCGAGTGTGGAACGCCACCTGACCGTCGAGGAAGCCCTGACGTTGTTCGGGACGTTTTACGAGCGGCGAGTGACGACGGCGTCACTCCTGGAGACGATGGACCTGGTCGCGGTCCGCCGGCGTCCGGTGCAAACGCTGCCACCGTCGATCGCACAACGGTTCTCGCTGGCCCTGGCCCTGGTGAACGACCCGGTCGTCCTGTTTGCCGATGATCCGACTCGCGATCTCGATCCGGACAGCGCCCGGCGAGTCTGGAATCTGTTGCGCCTCAGGCGGGAGCAGGGCCGTACCTCCGTCATTACCACCAACCATCTGGATGAAGCGGAACGTCTTGGCGACCGGATTGCCATCCTCGAGGCCGGGCGCCTCGTCGACGTGGACACCCCGGCCGGGCTGCTCGCGCGCGCGCATGCACCTGTGCAGGTGGTCTTCGATCTGTCCAAACCGGAGATCGACACGGACGCGCTGGCGCGGCTGGACGGGGCGGTCGGAGCAGCCGGGCGGCGGGGTGACACCTACGCCGTGTCCTCGCGCGACGGGTTCGCCACGATGCGAGCCTTGATCCGCCTGCTCGATCAGCACCACGCCACACCGCGCTCCCTCGCCATGCACCGGCCCGGCCTGGAGGATGTCTTTTTCGATCTCATCGCGGGAGGGCGCGCGTGATGAGGCGCCACCTCGGGCGGGTGGTTCGTCTGACCGCCACGTTCCTGCGACTGCTCCTCCGCGATCATCAGATCGTCTTCTGGAACTTCGGATTTTTCCTGGTGCTGCTGCTGGTGTTCCTCGGTTTCCTGAGCGGCGGCGAAAGCGCCGTGCGCATCGCGCTCACCGCGTCCATCGTCACCATCGGCGTGATGGCCAACGCACTCTTCAGCGTCGGGATTGGCCTGGCCGCCGCGCGCGAGCGGGGGGTCTTCCGCCGCTACTGGCTGACGCCCGCGCCGTTTGCGGGGATCGTGCTCGCGTCCGTTCTGGCGCGCACGCTCATCGTGCTGCTGGCCGCGATCGTCCAGGTGCTGGCGGCGCATTTCCTGTTCGACGTGAGCTGGCGGGGCGGCGCTGTGAGCTGGGTGACGCTCCTCATGATGGGGAGCGTCGCGTTCGGGGCCATCGGATTTCTCGTCGCCGCGTTCGCGCCGGCGGTCCACGTGGCCAACAGGATGGTCAACCTCGTCCTGATTCCGATGATGGCGTTGAGCGGCGCCTCGCTGCCCGTGGCGATGATGCCATCCGCGTGGGCCGATGTGCGCTGGATCCTTCCGGCGGCGCCGCTGGTTGACGGCCTGAACGGCGCGTTCGTGCACGGCGACGGCGTGATCGACAACCTGTGGCGCCTGAGCTATCTGGGTCTATGGGCGCTGGCAGCCTATGGCATTGGCACCTACGGGTGGCGACGGCGCGAGGTGTGAAAGGCAGGTGCGACGTGGTCCTCTGGCGTAGTCAGGTGCGCCGCGAGACCGGCTTCTCGCTGCTGGAAGCCACGGTGGTCATTACGGCGGTGGCCATCGTTGCCGGCACGGCCGGGAGTCATATCGGCGAGTATCTCAACGTGGCGCGGACCATCAAGGCGAGGGGGGATGTGCACGCGCTCGTCACGTCGGTCACCTATTTCCTGAGCGATGTCGGGAGGCTGCAGGGTGCCAACGGCGGGCCACCGCCGAGCCTTCTCGTCAGTGACGGTGACATCCCTGAGCCGGGAGGAGACGAGGCGCGGCCCTGGACCCTGCCCATGGATGGCCGGCTCGTGCAGGACCTGTACGCGCACATGGTCGAGAACACGGTTGGCTATCGCCGCTGGCGGGGACCCTACCTGGAAGGGCTCGGCGCCGATCCGTGGGGCGCCCGGTACGGCATCAATGTTGGCTGTGTGGCGGCGACCGGGACGGACTACGTGACCATCGTGGCGTCCGCGGGACCAGACGGCGTGGTGAACGCGGCGTTTCGGTCGAAGGTGCTGACCGCCAGGCAGAGCGATGACCTGACCGGGATCGTGGCGACGGGGAAGGATGGCGACGCGGCACCGAGGGGTGGATCGGCCGATCGCAGTCCTGGCGCGCCACCGACCAACCTGTGTAGCGACGCCAGCCAACCCCGAAATCGGTGAGCAGCGCAGCTCGTCGTGTTTCGCCTGATCGATCGGGTTCACCACGCGTTTGCAATACCCGTGGCACGGAGGGTCAATGTCTGAGCAACCCCTTATCACCCACCCGGACGCATCGGTGCACGAGATGGGACCCACCGACCAGGTGGCGTTCCTCAACACCATCCTCGAGAGCTCCACGGAGTACTCCATCGTTGCGAAGGCCCTCGACGGCACCATTCTGGCCTGGAACGAGGGTGCGCACCGCATCTATGGCTATGACCTGTCGGACGTTGTCGGGAAAGCCAGCGCGTTCATCCTCCACGATCCCGACGATGTGAAATCGGGCAAGGCGCAGGCGATTCTCGACGAAGCGCTCCAGGTAGGTCGGTGGTCTGGAGAACTCGGTCGCGTTCGGAAGGACGGGTCGCGGTTCACCGCGTTCGTCGTGATCACGCTCCGTCGCGATGCCGCGGGCACACCGATCGGCTACACGATGATCTCCCGCGATCTCACCGAGACGCAACGCATCGTGGGAGAGCTGAAGGAATCGCAAGAATACAATCGCGGGTTGATCGAGTCGAACATCGACGCGCTCATGACGACGGATCCGCTCGGAGTCATCAGCGACGTCAATCGCCAGATGTGCGAGATGACGGGTTACGCGCGGGACGAGCTGATCGGTACACCCTTCAAGCGGTATTTCACGGACCCCAAGCGTGCCGAAGACGGCATCCGCCAAGTGCTCTCGGAGGATCGCGTGACGAACTACGAGCTCGTCATGCGGTCCCGGAACGGCAAAGAGACGATGGTGTCGTACAACGCGACCACGTTCCGGGGAGGCGATGGACGCCTGCGTGGCGTGTTCGCCGCGGCTCGGGACATCACCGAGCAGAAGCGTCTCGAGGAGGACCTTCGACAGACGCAGAACTACAACCGGGGGCTGATCGAAGCCTCGGTTGACGCCTTGCTAACCGTGGACCCAGAGCTCACGATCACGGACGTCAACGAACAGACGATCCGCGTCACCGGCTACTCGCGAGAAGAGCTGATCGGGAGCCCCTTCCCGGACTATTTCGCGGATCCGGCGCGCGCGAGTGCCGGGGTAAACCAGACCCTCGCCGAAGGATTCGTCACCAATTACGTCCTGCTCCTGCGCTCCAAGGGCGGCAAGGAAACGCTCGTGTCCTTCAACGCCTCGGTCTTCAAAGATACCGAGGGGCGCGTGCGCGGCATCTTCGCGGCCGCGCGTGATATCACTGAACAGAAGCGGCTCGAGGAAGAGCTGCGGCAGGCGCAGAACTACACTCGCGGTCTCATCGAGTCCTCCGTCGATCCGATGGTGACGGTCGGCGAGGATCTCGCGATCACGGACGTCAACGAACAGATGGTGAAGCTGACCGAGGTCCCGAAGGATCAGCTCATCGGAAGCCGGTTTAACGACTACTTCACTGAACCCGCACATGCGGCCGCCGGCGTCCGCAAGACGCTGAGTGAAGGCTACGTCACCAACTACGAGCTGACCCTGGGCACGCCCAGCCGTCGCGAGGCGGTGGTGTCGTTCAACGCCTCGGTCTTTAAAGACACCGAGGGCCGCGTGCGGGGCATTTTCGCCGTCGCGCGCGATGTCACCGAGCAGCGGCGCCTCGAACAGCAGTTGCGTGAGCAGCAGAACTATAGCCGGAGCCTCATTGAGGCGTCCGTCGACGCACTCGTGACCGTCGACCCGGAAGGTCGGATCACGGACGTGAACGAGCAGATGATCCGGCTCACGGGAGAAGGCCGGCAAAAGCTCGTCGGGAGCGCATTCGCCAGTTACTTCACCGATCCAGAGCGCGCGACCGCCGGTGTCCGCAAGACGTTCGCCGAAGGAGTCGTCCAGAACTACGAACTGGTGGCTCGCTCCAAGAGCGGCAAGGACGCACTGGTCTCCTTCAATGCGGCCGTCTTCAAAGACACCCTCGGGCGGGTCGCCGGCATCTTCGCGGCGGCGCGCGACATCACAGCCCAGAAGGGTCTGGAGCAGGAGCTCCGCGAGCAACAAACGTACAACCGCGGGCTGATCGAATCGAACATCGATGCGCTGATGACCACCGATACGCTCGGGGTCATCACCGACGTGAACCGGCAGATGTGTGCCGCAACGGGCCGCACGCGCGACGAACTGATTGGCACGCCCTTCAAGGACTACTTCACGGACCCCAGGCGCGCCGAGGACGGGATCCGGCGGGCTCCGCGGCGTGTTCGCGGCCGCGCGCGACATCACGGATCAGAAGCGCCTCGAAGACGATCTCCGCCAGGCGCAGAACTACAACCGCGGGCTGATCGAATCGTCGGTCGACGCCATGCTCACCGTCGCCCCGGATCTCACGATCACCGACGTGAACGAGCAGATGGCCAAGCTCACGGGCTACACCCGGGAGCAATTGATCGGAAGTTCGTTCCAGGAGTACTTCACCGAGCCCGAGCGGGCCGAGGCCGGGGTCCGTCAGACACTGAACGAGGGCTACGTCACCAACTACGAGCTGCTCCTTCGTTCCCGACACCGGCGCGAGATTCTCGTCTCCTTCAACGCCTCGGTCTTCAAGGACACGGAAGGCAACGTCCGCGGCATCTTCGCCGTCGCCCGCGACGTCACCGAACAGCGGCGGCTTGAGGAAAAACTGCGCGAATCGCAGAACTACAACCGCGGCCTGATCGAGTCGAGCGTGGATGCCCTGGTGACCGTCGATCCGGACCTTGCGATCACGGACGTCAACGAACAGATGGTCAAGCTCACGGGGGTGCCCCGCGACGAACTCGTGGGCAGCTTCTTCAAAGAGTACTTCACCGAACCTGATCGCGCCGCCGCAGGTGTACGGCAGACGCTGGCCGAGGGCTCGGTGACCAACTACGAGCTGGTCCTGAAGTCACGGACCGGCAAGCGGACGGTTGTGTCCTTCAACGCCGGCACGTTCAAGGATACGTCGGGCCGGATCGCCGGGATCCTGGCGGCCGCCCGCGACATTACGGCACAGAAGCGCCTCGAAGAAGAGCTGCGGGAGCAGCAGAACTACAACCGCAGTCTCATCGAATCGAGCGTCGACGCGTTGCTGACGGTGGATCCGGACGGGGTGATCACCGACGTCAACGAGCAGACGGCCAAACTGACCGGGTACAACCGCAAGCAGCTCGTCGGCAGTCCCTTCGTCGACTACTTCACGGAACCGGACCGCGCGCAGGCGGGCGTCCGCACGACCTTTGAGGAAAGCGTGGTCACCAACTACGAGCTGGTCGTACGAACGAAAGCCGGCCGGAAGGTTGTCGTCTCCTTCAACGCCGCCGTCTTCCGGGACACGGCGGGCCGTGTCGCGGGCATCCTGGCCGCGGCTCGGGAGATCACCCAGCAGAAGGACGTCGAACAGGCCCTGCGCGAGCAGCAAACGTATACCCGCGGCCTGATCGAGTCGAACATCGACGCCCTCATGACCACCGACCCCCTGGGCGTGATCACGGACGTCAATCTCCAGATGTGCGCCGTCACGGGGCGCAGCCGGGACGAGCTGGTGGGGACGCCGTTCAAGGACTACTTCACCGATCCGCAACGCGCCGAAGATGGGATTCGTCGGGTGCTTGCCGAGGATCGCGTGACCAACTATGAGCTCACCATCTGCGGGAAGGACGGCAAAGACACCGTCGTGTCGTACAACGCCACGACGTTCCGCGGTAGCGATGGTCGCCTGCGTGGCGTATTCGCCGCCGCCAGGGACATCACCGAGCAGAAGCGCCTCGAGGAGCAGATCCGCCAGCAGAACCGCGAGTTGACCGAGACGACGGCGTTCATGAACAACGTTTTGGAAAGCTCGACGGAATACTCGATCATTGCCAAAGACCTCGACGGCAAGGTCCTCGCCTGGAACGAGGGCGCGCGCCGGAATTACGGCTACACGGCAGAAGAGATGGTCGGCAAGCAGAACTCCCGCATCCTGCACACCCCGGAGGATATCGACTCCGGCCGCGTCGCCGACCTGTTGGAAACGGCGCTCGGAACCGGGAAGGCCGAGGGCGTGTTCGAGCGCGTGCGCAAGAACGGTCAGCGGTTCACGGCGTCAGTCGCCGTGTCCTTGCGCCGGGACGCCAGCGGAGCCCCCATCGGGTATGTGCTGATCTCCAAGGACATTACCGAACAGAAACAGCTCGAGGAGCAACTCCGCCGCAAGAACGAAGAGCTGGAAGAGCAGAACCGGCGCGTCCAGGAAGCCAACCGCCTCAAGAGCGAGTTCCTGGCGAACATGTCGCACGAACTGCGGACGCCGCTGAACGGCATCATCGGGTTTGCCGAGTTGATGCACGATGGCAAGGTCGGGCCCGTGTCGCCGGAGCACAAAGAGTACCTGGGCGACATCCTGACCAGCGCGCGACATCTCCTGCAGCTCATCAACGACGTGCTGGATCTCTCCAAGGTCGAGTCAGGAAAAATGGAGTTCCGGCCTGAACCGCTCGATCTGGCGAAGACCGCTGGCGAAGTTCGGGACATCCTGCGCACGCTGGCCGCCAAGAAACGGATCCAGATCGAGACGGTGATCGACCCGACACTCGCGGGGGTTGTAGCCGATCCCGCCAAGTTGAAGCAGGTGCTCTACAACTACCTCTCCAACGCGCTCAAGTTCACACCGGAGGAGGGCCGCGTGAGCGTACGGTTTTCGCCCGCAGGCCGGGACGCCTTCCGGCTGGAGGTGGAAGACACGGGCATCGGCATCCGGCCGGAGGATCTTGGACGACTGTTCGTCGAGTTTCAGCAACTCGATGCCAGCACCGCCAAGAAGTACCCCGGGACCGGCCTTGGCCTCGCCCTCACCCGGCGAATCGTTGAAGCGCAGGGAGGCCGTGTTGGTGTGGACAGCACTCCCGGACAGGGGAGCGTGTTCTTCGCGATGCTGCCGCTCGTCTCCCATGTTCAGGAGATGCCGGCCACAGAGCCGCAGAGCGCGCCGCTTCCCAGTGCGCCGCCCGAGGCCCCATCGGTGCTGGTCATTGAAGACGACCCAAAGGACCGGGCGTGGCTTCGCGACACGCTGGTCCCCGCCGGCTACGACGTGTACCTGGCCGCCACCGGCGCGGAGGCGCTGCAGCGCTGTCGCGAACGCTCCTTCGATGTCATCACGCTGGACATCCTGCTGCCCGACACGCACGGGTGGGATGTGCTGCGGGCCATTCGGGGGCTGGCTCTCCACCAGCACACCCCGGTCGTTGTCGTCTCGGTGGTCGCCGACAAGAATGCCGGCCTCGGCTTTACGATTCAGGACTTTCTCGTGAAACCGGTCAACGCCGATGCGCTCCTTGCCGCCGTCGGCCGCGCGGCGTCACCCGGCGCAGAGGGCTCGCCCATTCTGGTGGTCGATGACGACCCGAACGCGCTGAAACTTGCGGCGCAGGCCCTCACCGCCGCCGGATACCGCCCCCTGACGGAGCGTGATGCCGAAAGCGGCCTGCGGATTGCGGCGAAGGAACACCCGACCCTGGTGATCCTCGATCTGCTCATGCCGGGGATGGATGGGTTCGAGTTCCTGCGGCGGTTCCGTCGCACCAAGCAGGGCCGCCATACGCCGGTGATCGTCTGGACGGTCAAAGACCTTACGGCGGAGGAGCGCGCCCGCCTCCAGGCTTCGGCCCAGGCGGTCGTGCTGAAAGGAGCGGGATCCAGTGCCGAACTCCTTGCCGACATTGAGACCCACATGGCGTCACGCCGGCGCTGACTGGCTAAGAGCACGCGCACATGCCCGGCGAACGCATCCTGATCGTCGATGACAATCCTGTCAATCTAAAGCTCGTCCGCGTCGTCCTCACGGTGGAGGGTTACGACGTGCGCACGGCCACGGACGCCGGGGAAGCGCTGGCGGTGCTCGAAATGTTCAGGCCGCGGCTCATTCTCATGGATCTGCAGCTGCCCGGCATGGATGGCCTCGAGCTGACGAAGCGACTCAAAGCCGACGCTGTCATGAAGGACACACTGATTGTCGCCGTCACGGCCTATGCCATGAAAGGGGACGAAGAGAAGGCGCTCGCGATCGGATGTGATGGCTATCTTACAAAGCCGATCGACACGCGGACGCTGCCAGCGGTTGTCGCACGATACCTGCGCCAGAAGTCTGGCAGCCAGGAGACCATGTCATGAGGCCCGCCACTGTCCTGGTCGTCGAAGACAACCCGATCACCCGGAGGGCTGATGCCTTCGGCTGATGCTATGACCATTCTCGTTGTCGACGACCAGCCGACCAATCGCAAGCTGCTCCGCGCGCAACTGGAGGCCGAGGGGCACGCCGTCCTCGAAGCCGTCGACGGCGTCGAGGCGCTGGCCGCGCTGGAGCGCGAGCCGGTGGATGCCGTCATCTCGGACATCCTCATGCCGCGCATGGACGGCTACAGGCTCTGTCACAAGGTTCGCCAGCACCCCAAGTTCAGCGTGCTGCCGGTCATCCTGTACACCAGCACCTACGATTCAGCTTCCGACCGCCAGCTTGCGAAGACCGTGGAGGCCGACGGTTACGTCGTCAAGCCCGCTCCCACGCCCGTCATACTCGACGCATTGCATGAGGCGATTCAAAAGGCCGCGGAGCGCCGACGCCCACAGTATTCCCAGCCGGACGAGGCTTATGTGCTCCAGGAATACAGCCAGGTGCTGGTGCAGAAGCTGGAGGAAAGGAACACCGAACTGCAGGAGGCGCTGGAAAGACTCCAACAGACGCAAGAGGAGATTCTGGAACTGAACCGGAATCTGGAACGGCGCGTCGAGGAGCGGACGGCCCAGCTCGAGCGGGTGAATCAGCAGTTGGAGATCGCGAGCGCCCACAAGTCCCGATTCCTGGCGGGCATGAGCCACGAGCTCCGGACGCCGCTGAACAGCATCCTCGGGTTCGCCGAGTTGCTGCAGGAGCCCGACTTCGGATCCCTCGACGACAGCCAGCGCCGGTTTGTCGCCAATATCCACACGAGCGGCACCCACCTCCTCGAGTTGATCAACGACATCCTGGACCTCTCCAAGGTGGCGGCCGGCAAGATCGAATTACACCCCGAGCCTGTCAACGTGCACGAGATCCTCCAGGGCGTCGGTGACATTCTTCGTCCACTGGCGAGCCGGAAAACGCTCACGTTCACGGTGCATCCGGCGGACGCCGGGCTCCATGCCCTGGCCGATGCCGCCCGCTTCAAGCAAGTCTTGTACAACCTGATCAGCAACGCCATCAAGTTCACGCCGGCGGGCGGGCACGTCGACGTGCGGGCCGTGGCGCTGCCCGACGCCGTCCAGGTGTGCGTCCAGGATGACGGCATCGGGATCGCGGAGGAGGATCAGGACCGAATCTTCGAGGAATTTCAGCAGGTCGACTCGGCGCTGTCGCGGCAATTCGAAGGGACGGGGCTGGGACTCGCCCTCACGCGAAATTTCGTGCGGCTCCAAGGGGGCGACATTGCCGTCGACAGTGCTCCTGGCAAGGGCAGCACGTTCACGTTCACGCTGCCCCGCCACATGGGCGCCGGAGCGGCACGCCCGGACGTCCACCCCGCCGATCGGGCCGGCCGGGCTCACCCGACAATTCTCATCGTTGAGGACGACCCTCGAGCGCGAGACTTACTCACCACACACCTGACGCGCGAAGGCTATGACGTCGTGCATGCCGCCGACGGAGCGGAAGGCGTGCGGAAGGCGCGCGAATCGCGGCCCTTCGCGATTGTGCTGGACATACTGCTGCCGCTCAAGAGCGGCTGGGACGTGCTGTCGGAGCTCAAAGCCAGTCCGGCCACGACCAGCATTCCCGTGGTCATTGTGTCCGTGGTCGACGATGAGCTGCGCGGCTTCAGCCTGGGGGCGGCCGCGTACTTGACGAAGCCTGTGAGCCGGGTCGAGTTGATTGCCGCCGTGAGGAATCTCTCCCTGACGACGAAGGTCAGGAGTCGGCGGGTCCAGATCCTCATCGTCGATGACGACCCGCCGGCGCGGGACCTCGTCGTGGCCGCGTTCGATCCGTACGGGTTTCAGCTCCTCACCGCCACCAGTGGCAGAGAAGCGCTGCGCATCATCACCGAGGCCCATCCAGACCTGGTGGTGCTCGATCTGATGATGCCCGACGTGAGCGGATTCGAGGTCGTCGACGCCATGAGAGCCGATCCGGCGACGGCGGAGATCCCGGTGGTCATCCTGAGCGCCAAAGACCTGTCCCAGGAGGAGCGGGAGCGGCTCGATGGGCAGGTCACGGCGCGCTTGGACAAACGCGGGCTCTCTCCTCAACAACTCTTGACCGAGCTTCGGAAACTCGAGAAATGGTTCCCGGTGAAGACCCCGATCGTCGATGGCCTGACCGCGCTCTTCAACGAGGTGTACTTCGACAAACGGCTGCGCGAGGAGGTCGCCCGGGGGCAACGCTACGGGCGCCAATTTGCGGTGGCGCTGGTGAATATCGATGATTTCGGCGCCTTCAACGCCGCGCATGGGCGCCAGCACGGGGACCTTGCGCTGCAGCAATTCAGCCGCTTACTCGAAAACACTCTTCGCAGCGCCGATCCGGTGGCGAGGCTTGGCGGAGACGTGTTCGGCGTGCTGCTGCCCGAAACCATTGGCGCAAGGGCGATGGACGCGGCGGAGAAGCTGCGGGCCAAGGTGCAGGACGAAGTCTTCCTGGCGAAGAACGGCGGTGAGGGGGCCCGCCTGACGGTCAGTGTCGGGCTCGCGTGTTACCCGGTGGACGGGACCACGCCAGACGCGCTCACCCAATCGGCCCGCGCGGCCCTCGACAAGGCCCGGGCCCTCAATCACAACAAGGTCATGGCCGCATCGCCACCGGCGGCCGAAGGCGGCCCGGCGGCATGAGCCAGCGACCGTTTCGCGTCTTGCTCGTCGAAGACGAGCCGTCGAATGTGGAACTATTTACCGCCGTCCTCGAACGGGACGGCTACGCGGTGGAGAGCGTCACCGACGGCCGTCAGGTGGAGCAACGTGTGGACGCCTTCCGCCCGGATCTCGTGCTCATGGACATCAATCTTCCCGGGGTGGATGGGGCGGAGTTACTGCGGCGACTCCGGCGTGATCCTTCCACGGCCGGATTGCGGATCCTGGCCGTGACCGCCCACGCCATGAAGGGCGATGCGGAGAGCTTTGTGGCCATGGGGTTCGACGGGTACATCCCAAAGCCCATCGAGGTGAAGCGCTTTCGCGCGATCGTCCGACGAGTCCTCGAGGGACCGCCGGTCAGACCTTGACCTTCGGCCGCCCGCGCGGCTTGCGTGGGGGCTTGTCGAGCGCTTTCAGCAGAAGGTCGGCCGCCACATCCGCGCCGTTCGTCTCCGGCTTCTTCTTCGGCCGCGGCTGTGCCAGCAGCTTGTCGAGGTGCGGCTCCCACCGGCCGGCGAAGAGATCCTCTTGGCTGATGAAGGCCGTCCGGAGGTGCTTCGGCATCTCCTCCACGAGCACGTCGTACTCGGGGAAGTGGCCGCGCGAGGTGTACAGCACCGCCGCCTCATTGGCGATCGCCTCGGCAATGATGCCGTAGCCGGGCTTGGTGACCACGACTTCGGCGGCGCGCACGAGATCCTCGTAGCGCACGCCCGCGTCGTACATCGCCTCCTCGTTCACGGTGACGAACGACCCGTTCCGCTCGACGAGCGGCGCCGGCTTCGGCGTTCGGCCCGCGGGCCGGCTTGCCGAGTTGACGACGAGATACTTCTTGAACTTCGCGAGCACGTCCGTGTCGAGGCTCGGAATCCCGTAGCCGCCGAACGACATCAGCACGATCGGCTTGTCGGTCGGCAGCTTGAGGATCTTGCAGACCTCCTCGCGCGTGCGCGTCGCGTGCCGCGCGACGAAGGGAATGTCCCTGATGTTCGAGAAGCTCTCGAAGCCGGCCGACATCGGCAGCCGCAGCGCCATCGACGCCTTCGCGTACGCGCCGCGGATCGTCGGCAGCAGCGACGGCGCGAGGCGCACGCGCGGGTACTCGCTGTAGATCCAGTCCCAGGTGAAGTTGCCGAGCGCGATCGACGGGACGCCCGCCGCACCGCCGACCGCAAAGGCGAGCGGCGGAATGTCGCCGACGATGAGCCCCGCGCCGAGCTCGCGCAGCACCCGCGTCTCGCTCGCCGCGCGCGTGACGAGATCGCTGTGAAACGCGGAGGCGCGCCGGATCGTGTCGGCCTCGTCGAGCGTGAGCGCGTCGGTCTGCACGACCCCGGTGTCGGTCTCGAGGGTGCTGAACGCCACCTTCCCCCTGACCGTCAGATCGAACAGCCAGCGGGGCGCGGCCGTGCGGACGCCGATCCGCGTGTCGGGCCGCCGCGCGAGAATGGCGTTGATGACCTCGATGACACGTGAGGTGTGGCCGAATCCGTGGCCGGAGACGTAGAAGACGATCGCCGGTGCCACGCTATCGGTCCGGTTGCGCTTCGGTGCGGACTTCCTGTGATTCGAGCTCGTTCACGGTTCCACCGTCCGGCATCGCCACCTTGATCACCTGATCGAGCGTCTCCACCGGAACGAAGGTCATTTCGCGCCGGATGTCCGGCGGCAGCTCCTCGAGATCGGGCTCGTTCAGCGCAGGCAGGATCAGCGTCCTGATCCCGAAGCGCCGCGCCGCCAGCGCCTTCTCCCGGATGCCGCCCACCGGCAGGACGAGCCCGCTGAGCGTGATTTCCCCCGTCATCGCCACGTCGCGCCGGACGGGCCGGTTTCGCGCCGCCGACAGGATCGCCGTCGCCATCGTCACTCCCGCCGACGGACCGTCCTTGGGGATGGCCCCGGCGGGCACGTGGACGTGCAGGTCGTGCTTGGCGAGGAATTCCGGAGCAATGCCCAGCTCCCCGGCCCGCGCGCGCAGGTGGCTCAGCGCCGCTCGCGCCGACTCCTGCATCACGTTGCCGAGCTGGCCCGTGAGAATAATGTTCTGGTTTCCGCCAGGAAGCAAGGTGGCTTCGATGAACAGCACGTCGCCGCCCGTCTCGGTCCAGGCGACGCCCGTGGCCACGCCCGGCCGGGAGGTCCGGAACGCCATCTCCTTCTTGAACCGCGCGGGCCCCAGATAGTCGTCGACGTCGGCGCGGTCGACCACGGCTTTCTCCGGCGGCGGGGCGTCGGCGGGGCGGGTGGCGAGCCGCGCCGCCACTTTCCGGCAGATCGTCCCGATCTGCCGCTCCAGGTTCCGCACGCCCGCCTCGCGGGTGTAATCGGCGATCACCAGGCGCAGCGCCGCTTCGGTGAGCTCGATGGCGCCCTCCGGCAGCCCGTGCTCGTTCATCTGACGGGGCACCAGGTATTTCCGCGCGATGTGCACCTTCTCATCCTCGGTGTAGCCCGAGAGCTGGATGATCTCCATCCGGTCGAGGAGGGCAGGATGGATCGTGCCGAGCTGGTTCGACGTCGCGATGAACAGCACCCGCGAGAGGTCGACCGGCACCTCCAGGTAGTGGTCGCGGAACGTGTGGTTCTGCGCCGGGTCGAGGACCTCCAGGAGCGCGGCGGCGGGGTCGCCCTGGAAGCCGACCGACACCTTGTCGATCTCGTCGAGCATGAAGACCGGGTTCATCGACCCCGCCTGCTTGAGCGCCTGGACGATGCGGCCCGGGATTGAGCCGATGTAGGTGCGCCGGTGGCCGCGGATCTCGGCCTCGTCGCGCACGCCCCCGAGCGAGAGGCGCACGAACTTCCGCACCATCGCGCGGGCGATCGACTGGCCGAGCGACGTCTTGCCGACCCCGGGGGGACCGACGAAGCAGAGGATCGGTCCCTTCATGTCGCCCTTGAGCTTGCGTACTGCGAGGTACTCGACAATGCGCTCCTTCACCTTGTCGAGGTCGTAGTGGTCCTCGTCGAGCACCTTCCGCGCTTCGACCGGGTCGATCCGATCCGTCGTCGTCACCGCCCATGGCACGTCGAGCAGCCAGTCGATATAGGTCCGGAGCATCTGGTATTCGGGCGAGGCAGGGCCCATGCGTGACAGCCGGTCGACCTCGCGCATCGCGGCCGTGTGAATTGCCTCGGAGAGCTTCGCATCGTCGATCCGCTTGCGCAGCTCGGCGAGCTCGGTGCCCTCGCCTTCGCCGAGCTCCTGCTGGATGGCCTTGAGCTGCTGCCGCAGGTAGTACTGCCGCTGCGCGTCGCTCATCTCCTGCTGCGCCTGCGACTCGATCTTGCCCTTCAGCTCCAGCAGCGAGATCTCGCGCGTCAGCGACGCGGCGATCGCTTCGAGCTTCTTCAGCAGGTTGTCTTCCTCGAGGAGCGCCTGCTTGTCGGCCGGCTTGAGATCGAGCAGCGTCGCCAGCACGTAGACGAGCCGCAGCGGGTCGTCGATGTTGATGACGACCGCGCGCAGCTCCTCGGACAGGCCGGTGGCGAGCGAGAGCGCCTTCTCGATGAGCTCCTGCAGCCGGCGGACGTGCGCTTCCACCTCGATCGTCCGCTCGACCGGTTCGGGCATCGGCGTGACCCGCGCCCGCATCGAGGTGCCGGTCCGCGTGACGATCTCGGCTCGGACGCGCGCCACGCCTTCGATGATGATGTTGACGCCGCCGCCGCTCTTCGCCATCTGCCGGATGACGCCGACCGTGCCGACGCGGACGACGTCCTGCGGCCCCGGGTCGTCGCTGTCGCTGTGCTGCAGCAGGAGCAGGACGAGCCGGTCGGACCCGAGCGCGCGGTTCACCGACTCGACCGAAACGGGACGGTTGACCGCGAGCGGCTGCAGCGTCAGCGGGAACGCGACGGTGCGGCGAAGCGGCAGGACGGGAAGCTCGGTTGGGAGGGACGGCGGCGGCGCGTCGGCCATAAGGCTCAGGGCCAGTTTATCAGCTGGCTTGAGGCTTTAGACTGTACCCAACGCCCAAAGCCTTATGGATGAACGGCAGTTCTTCACCGAGAAGCCCGAGCAGCGGACGGCTCGGCTGCAGTGCCCGCGCTGCCGCCGCACGAGCGACTACGCCGTCCGCTGGATGCGCCGCACCAGGAAGGCGAACATTCCGGCGGGCGCCACCGATCGTGATCGCGCGCTTTTCGCCAAAGTCCGGGACCACCTCATCCGCGTGGACGATGACGTCACCTGCAAGGTGTGCGGCAAACGGTTCGAGATCCCATCCCATCGCGCCTTGATTTTCCTCGAGGAGCTCGAGGGGCTGCCGAAGGACGAGGACGAGTAGGTACTTCAATACAGCCCCGGCACGAGCCGCCAGCGGACGGTCGTCGTGTAGCGGTCGTACGCGCCGGCCGACGTCTTCCGCAGCGTCCGCTCCTCGAGCGGAATGGCGATGAGGAGATACACCCCGCTCACCACTGCGAACGCCAGCCGCGTCATCGTCATCGGCGAGGCCGCGAACACGAAGAGAAACCAGCCGGCATAGATCGGATGCCGCACCCACCCGTAGGGGCCGGTCGTCTTGAACTCGGAGGGCTGAAGCCCTCCGATGACCTCGGACTGAGGCCTCCGGAGGCCTGCGAGCTCCCAAACATCGAGGATGCGCGCGCTGCGGGCGATCAACGCCAGGCCCGCGGCTTGCAGCGTCCGCAGCGTCCAGAGCGCGATCCCGTCGGCCTGCCATGCGGTGCCCGGCACGGGAAGCCACGCGGCGCAGACGAGAATGAACAGCAGGCTGGCGATCCAGACGTAGACCGAGCGTTCGAGCTCGGGCGACGCCAGGTGCGCGATCCAGTGACGCACCCGCCCGCGGGCGAAGATGCTGTGATGCAGGGCGAATGCCGTAAACAGCATTACGTTGAACGTAACCGCAGTGGCTGTGCTGTCTGCCGGCGCGGCGACGCCAAAGATTGCCAGGTACGTAAAGAGGAAGTAGCCGAGCGACGCGACGAAGAGGAGCGCGCCGGCCCAGCTCAGGAGGTGCGCGATAGCGTCCGACCGGCGCACGGGTCACTATTATAGTGACCGCATGTCCGCGAACGGCCATCCCGGCGTGGTGATTACCGGCATCGGCGTCGTGTCGCCGTTCGGCGTCGGGCGCGAGCGCTTCTGGGATCACGTGAGCCGCGGCCAGAGCGGCTCGAAGGCGATCACCCAGTTCGATGCGTCCGCCTACCCCTGCCGCGTGGCCGCCTGGGTGCCGCCGGTGTCGATCGACGATGCGCCCGAGCTGGAAGCGGACGACGGCAACGGCCGCGCGGATCCGAAGCGCTACTCGCGCGCGGCGCTCTTCGGCGTGGTCGCGGCGCGCGAGGCCTGGCGCGATGCGGGCCTGCGCGCAGGCGAGCCGAACGCGGGCGTCATCATCGGCAGCGGCGGCGGCGGCATCGACATTGGCGAGAAGCAGTACGAGGACTTCTTCACGAGCGGCGGCCGCCACGTGACCCCGTACGCGATCGCGATCGGCATCTGCGGCATGGTGTCGAGCGAGATTTCGATCGCACTGCAGCTTCGCGGCATGAGCCATGTCCTCTCGTGCGGCTGCACGAGCTCGACCGACGCGATCGGCTACGGGGCGGCGCTCATTCGATCGGGAGAATACGACGCGATCCTGTCGGGCGGCACCGAGGGGTGCGTGCTCCCCGGCATGATCTTCGGATTCAGCCGCATGCGCGCGGTGTCCACCCACTACAACGACCGGCCGGCCGCCGCGTCGCGCCCCTTCGATCGCGGGCGGGACGGCTTCGTGCTCGGAGAAGGGGCCTGGATGCTGGTCCTCGAGCGCGAAGATCGCGCGCGCGCTCGCGGGGCCAGGCCGTATGCGCGTGTCGAGGGGTATGCGTCCACGTGCGACGCGTACCATCGCGTGCAGATGGATCCCGACGGGGCCGAGATCATCCGCTGCATCGAGACGGCGCTGTCGCGCGCCAACCGCGCTCCCGGCGAGATCGGCTACGTCAACTATCACGGCACGTCCACCCAGCTGAACGACGCCGTCGAGTCGCGGTGCGTGCGGCGCGTGTTCGGATCGATGGCCGAGCGCGTTCCCGGATCGTCCACCAAGTCGATGATCGGTCACCCCCAGGGCGCGAGCGGCGCCGCGGGCGTGGTCACCTCCGCGCTGGCGCTCAGCCGCGGGCTCCTGCCGCCCACGATCAACCTCGATGACCCGGATCCGGCATGCGACATGGACTTCATTCCGAACGAGGCACGGTCGGCAGAGGTGGAGGCGGCGTTGTGCAATTGCCTCGGGTTCGGATCGAAGAACAGCGTGCTGGTCCTCGGCCGCGTGCCGTGGCGGCCGATGTAGTCGTCGTCGGCGCGGGACCGGCAGGCAGCACCGCGGCCCTCGCGCTCGCGCGGGCCGGCGCACGCGTGCGGCTCATCGATCGCGCGTCGTTTCCGCGCGCGAAGCTCTGTGGCGACACCATCAATCCGGGTGCGCTCTCCATTGCCGATCGCCTCGGGGTGGGCGGCACCGTCCGCGCGCGCGGGCTGCCGATCACCGGGATGCGCCTGACCGGCCCCGACGGGACGGCGGTGGCCGCCGATTACGCCGACGGCCTCTGCGGCATCGCGATCGAACGCCGCGAGCTCGATTCCGTGCTGCTCGAGGCGGCGTGCGATGCGGGCGCCGATTTTCTGCCCGGCGTGCGCGCGCTCGCGCCAGTGGTCGGCGGCCACGGACGCGTGTGCGGCGTTCGCCTTCGAACCGATGCGGGCGCGTCG
>JACPCS010000140.1 GCA_016184455.1 Acidobacteriota bacterium | reverse complement strand
GCCGACACGAGCGGCGCCGCTTCGATCCGCGCGAGGGAGGCGATGGCCTGCTGCAGCACGACCGCGCCGATGACTGCGATCTGGACGGGCCGCAGGCCGCGCACCCGGGATCCCGGATCCCGACCGGTTGCAGTCAAGTGCCACGGCAGGAACGCGAGCAGCATCAGCCACCACGCCGGCCAGAACAGCCCCTGAAAGAGCGCGAAGCCGGTGAGGAGCGCGAGCGTGGCGGTGCCGGCGGCACACCGATAGGCATACCGGGTCGCGCAGGCGCCGAACAGCACGAGCGCTTCGACGGCGACCGCCGCAAACGAGAGCAGGATGGCGAGACCGTCGTACTGCGCGACGCGAAGCCCCCAGTCGACCGGCGCGTCGGGCGAATCGGTCAGGAAGTGATACTTGACCGTGCCGTTCGTGATCCAGCCGAGGCCGCCGAGCCGCAGCTTGGCGAAGGCTGCCGCCGCGAGGCTCGTGCCGAGGACGAAGCCGGGGATCCAGATGGCGTACCCGTAGGCGCGGGCATCCGCGTCAGTGCGACGGCCGGTCAGCCAACCGTCGACGCTCCACGTCTGGCTCCATTGCGCCGCCAGCAGGCAGAGGAGCGCGAGGAGCAGCACTTCCACCGAGTGCGCGCCCACGCGCATCGTGTAGACGACGCTCCAGGCCATCGCGCCTGCCGTGAGCATCGCGAACGAGAGCCGCGCCGTCGCACCCACGATGAACAGCGCGGCCCACACGGTGATCCACGGCGCCATCCAGTCGACGATCCGCGGCGCAGCCTGGACGAGCGGCAGCGCGAACCGGTGTATGGGCGATTCCGGTGCGGCACGCGCCAGCCACTCGGCGTCGACACGATGCGTCAGGAAAAAGGCGAGAAGCAGCGCGCCGAAGACAATCCGGAAGAGCGCCGCGGCTGCGGGCGAGGCTGGCGGGACGCGGCGCTCCAGCCACTCGATCACCTCACGACCTCGCGAATCACGGTCACTACGGCCTCCGCGGCCGCAGGGTCGGTGAGAAACTCGGACCGCGGCGGCGCCGCGTCACCGACGCGCACCACGGAGACGTGCGGCGGCACGGGCGTGCTCTCGGCCAGTGCCACCGTGTCCTCCCATCGGGAGATCTCCAGCGCGGCGCGTGTCAGGTGGTCGGGACGGTTCAGGAACGCACGAAGCGCGCCCGCTGCCGGCTCGGGCAGCCCCGCCGCGTTTCTCGACAGAATCCGCGTCGCTCGCAGGATGCCGGCGCGCGCCAGCCAGGGTGCCGCGTGCACGAACTGCCGCGTCGTCCGCGCCGGCGCGCCGGAGACATCGGCCGACGGCGCGTCGACGAGCACGAGCGCTTCGACCTCACCGGGGTAACGCGAGGCGTAGATCGTTGCGAACGAGGCGCCAAGATTCTGTCCCGCGAGCACGTACGGCGCATGCTCGCCCGCGCCCTCGAGCAGCGCGTGCAGCTGATCGGGCACCGCGGCGGGATCGAACCTCTGCTCGCCGGTCTCGCTCCAGCCGAGGCCGGCCCGGTCGTAGCTGCAGGTGCGCGCGTCTTCGGCCAGCGCCGGCTGGACGAGCGCCCACGCGGCCGACATGCCGATGGCCGGCGCTTCGAGGACGACGGTCGGCGAACCGTCACCCGTGCAATAGATGTGCAGCTGGTGGCCGCCGACGTCAATCAGCTGACCGGGATGCGGAAACTGCCGCCGCTCGATCGCCGTGGCCACGCCCTGATAGGTCGCGCCGGCGAGCACGGGAAAGATGACGACCGCTCCGGCGGTGAGGAGCCCGCGACGGACCCTGGCAGGGACCAGCGCCATCGGTCACGCGGTGGGCGATGAGCGCAGACGCGCCCGCCGGTCGCGCCACGTGCGAAACGCGCCCACGACGACACCCGCAGCGCCGGCAAGGAGCGAGACGCGGATGAGGAACTCGAGCAGCCGCGCCATCCAGACGGGTCGTCCGCGGGGGTAGTCGCCCCGCTCGGCCGAGCTCTGAACGCGGAAGCGCGCGCGGTCGATGTTATGCGTGTCCTCGACCGCCGGGTCGCGCACGAGCTGGCGGATGTTGTCCGTCGAGAGATCCGTCAGGTAGTAGCCCCACGTGCGCTTCTCCCGGAACTCGACGGGCACGAGGCTGTGGGCGCGCTCGACCCTCGTTCGTGTGGCCTCGTCCACCGACGGCGCCCAGCGCACGTGAACGTACGCGGAACGTTCGCCGTAGGTGAGCCGCAGCGTCAGGTGGAGGGCGCCGGCGAGCGCCAGGAGCACGACGCCGCCGACCAATAGCGTGCGGGGCTGACTGGTCATGATGACTTGGTGTCTGTGGTTTCGGCGAGGCCGTATTTTTCGATCCGTGAGTACAGCTGCGCGCGCGTCAGTCCGAGCAGCTTGGCCGCCCGCGTCTTGTTGTACCGCGCCTGCGCGAGCGCTTTGAGCACGAGCGACCGCTCGATCGCCTCCAGGTTGACGCCACCGGGCGGCAGCGCGTCATTCGATGCCCCATCGGAAGGCGGCGCGGCGTCCGACTGCCGCGGCACGGTCACCGGCAGGTGCTCGCTCCGAATGTAGCCGCCGTCGGCGAGGATCACGGCGCGCTCGATGGCGTTGCGCAGCTCGCGGACGTTGCCTGGCCAGGCGTACGCGAGGAGCTGGTCCTTCGCGTCGCTGGCGATGCCGGCGGGCGGCTTGCCGACGGCGCCGCCGATCTCCTCGAGGAACGCGTCGGCGAGCTCGAGGATGTCGTCGAGCCGGTCGCGGAGCGGCGGCAGCGAAATCTCGAAGACGCTCAGCCGATAGTACAGGTCCTCGCGGAACTCGCCGCGTCGCATCGCCGCGTGCAGATCGCGGTTGGTGGCGGCCACGACGCGAATGTCGGCGCGGGTGCTGCGGGTGCTCCCGAGCCGCATGAACTCACGCTCCTCGAGCACGCGCAGCAGCTTCGCCTGCACGGCGGGCGACATCTCGCCCACCTCGTCGAGAAAGAGCACGCCCCCGTTGGCCTGCTCGATGCGCCCGGGCTTGGCGGCGACGGCGCCGGTGAAGGCCCCGCGCTCGTGGCCGAAGAGCTCCGATTCGAGGAGCTGATCGGGAAGCGCCGCACAGTTGATCGCGACAAACGGCCCGAGCTTGCGGCGCGATCCCTGATGGATGAACCGCGCGATGACCTCCTTGCCCGTGCCCGATTCGCCGGTCAGCAGCACCGTGGTTTCGGTCTGCGCGACGCGCGCCGCCTGCGCGAGCACCTCCTTCCACTGCTGCGAGTGGCCAACCAGGCGACGGGTGCCGCTGCGCGCCTCGAGCTCGCGCGTGAGGGTCGCGACTTTGGCCTCGAGCTGCGCGGCGGTCTCGCGCGCCGCGGCGTCGCGCCGCGCCGCTTCGGACAGTCGCTGGTGCGAGAGCGCGAGCGCCAGCAGGTCGGCGACGCGGCGTGCGAAATCGAGGTCGCCCTCGCTGAAGCGCTCGGCATCGTGCGCCAGGAAGAACAGCGATCCGAAGAGGCCCGTCTCGAGCGCGAGCGGCACGCGGAGCGCCGAGCGGACGCCGAGCCGGCGGAAGATCCGTCCGCGGACGCTCTCGGGCGCGATCTCGGCGTCGGCATCGCGCACGACGTAGGGATCGCGGTGCAGCAGGTACCGCTCGTTGTCGGCGATCATCATCGGCGCATTGAACTCTGGATCCTCGACCTGTGCGCCGGTCATCGCGTAGACGCGCACCGAGCGGCCGTCCTCGGCCCACGACGTGAGCACGAGGATGTCGTGCGGCAGCCCGCCGCGCACGGCCTCCGACACCTCGGCGAAGATGTGGCGGATGTCGAGCGCTTCGGCCATCGTGTGCAGCAGCCGATCGAGCGTGTCGATGCGCTCGCGGCGAATCATGTCGGTGGTGCGGAGCGCATCATGCTGGAGCGCGAGCGACAGGAGATCGGCGACGCTGTCCATGAGGCTCTCGTGCGCCTCGGTGAAGGCGTCGGGGGCGCTCGACGTGGCCCAGAGCGCGCCGTAGACGCTCGGTCCGCGGCCGACGGTGCAGACGAGGCGCGATCGCGGCTCGGCGTCGGCGCCGCCGCCCGCGGCCAATCCGACGTCGGCGATGCGGTGTCCGGTGACCTCGAGTTCACCCGACGGACGCGCCACGTAGAGGACGACCGCCTCCGCGCGATCCAGACGCAGCACGTGCAGACGTTCGAACGGCACCGCGTCGCGCAGCAGCACCGCGAGACGCGGCACGAGATCGACGAGCGTCCGTTCCTCGCCGACGAGGCGGGCGACGGTCGTGAGCACGGTCGCGGAGTCCATGACGAGCACCGGATTGACCACTCAGTATAATCGGTTGGGATTTGTGATTTGTGATTAGCGATGTGCGATTGGTGCCGGGGTCGTAATCACAATCACAAATCACACATCACAAATCGCAAATCATAAATGTCCAGTGTTCTCGCGCCCGGTCTCTCGTGGATTGATCTCCAGTTTCTCGGACGGCCGCACGCCATCGCGACCGGCGTCGTCGCGGGCGGCGGCACGCTCGCGCTGGTCGACCCCGGGCCAACGAGCTGTCTCGACACGCTCGAGCTCGGCCTCGAGGCGCAAGGGCTCCGGCTCGCCGACGTCACCCATCTCCTGCTGACGCACATTCATCTCGATCACGCGGGGGCGACGGGCACGATCGTGCGCCGGCATCCGCGCGTGAAGGTGTTCGTGCACGAGCGGGGTGCGCCGCACATGGTCGATCCGGCGAAGCTGCTGGCGAGCGCCACGCGCCTGTACGGCGATCAGATGGATCGCCTCTGGGGTGAGTTCGCGCCCGTGCCGCAGGCACACCTCACCGTGCTTGCCGGCGGCGAGCGCGTCGACGCGGGCGGCCGCACGTTCGAGGTGGCGTACACGCCCGGCCACGCGTCGCACCACGTCTCCTATTTCGATCGTGCGAGCGGCGTCGCCTTCGTCGGCGACACGGCGGGCGTCTGCGTGGACGGCGGATACGTCCTGCCGCCGACGCCGCCGCCCGACATCGACATCGACGCGTGGCGCGAGAGCGTCGCGCGCATCGAGGCCTGGTCGCCGCAGACGCTGTTCCTCACGCATTTCGGTCCCTCGCCCAGCGTGACGCCGCACCTGCGCACGCTGATGGAGCACCTCGACCGACACGCGCGCATCGTCCGCGACCTGCTGGCGGCGCCGGGAGCGGATGAAGAGAAGATGCAGCGGTTCGCCGACGACCTGACGCGCGAGCTGCGCCGGCGGATGACCGAGACGCAGGTCGCCGCGTACGTGGCGGCAGCCCCGCCCGACCTGCTGTGGCTCGGGTTGGTGAGGTACTGGAAGAAGAAAAATCTCTAACGCTGATCGAATGCCGTCAGCAGCGTCAAGTCGCTGACGGCGCGCGCCATCAGATCCACGAGATCGACGAGGTTCCGCTCCCCGAACGCCTTCAACGCCCGCTGGTACGTCGCGCTCGTGACCGTGTGATTCCCGAACAGCTCGCGCCCGAGCTGGACGACCGCCGCGTCCTTCTCCTCGAGGCCGGTGAGCGGCGTGTCGTGCTGCACGACATCGATGAGCGCCGGCTCGACACCCTCCTTCCGCGCCGCCGCGTCGCTCTGCGCCCAGTGATACGGCTGAGGATGCGCGTGCGACGTGACGAGCACCGCGAGCGCCATCGTCCGGCGGCCGACGCCGGCTTCGAGCATCTTCCCTCCGGAGCCGTGGCGATTGATCTGTCCGGGCCCGGTGCCTTCCGGCGCCAGCCCGCGGCTGTACAGCGGGCCGGGGTTCGCGCCGGCCGCGGCCTTGAGGTACGGCAGCCGGCTGCGTGAGTCCGGATGGATGTCGTCCGGTGGTGTGAAGGGGAGCGGCAGCGTCTGCTTCCAGCCGGGTGGCATCTGCTGATTGAACGCGGTCAGGCGCGTCGCCGTGGCTGCGTAGTTCGCCATCAGGCTGACCACGTCGACGAGATCGGTCTTGCCAAGCGCCTCGAGCGCGCGGGCGTACGTGCCCGAGCTCAGCGTGTGCTTCGCAACGATCTCACGTCCCGCGTCGATGACGACCGCCGCTTTCTGGGGCAGGCCCGTCGCGGGGCGGCGATGGCGAACGACGTCGATGATCGTCGGATCGAGGCCGACGGCCAGCGCCTCCATTTCGTGCAGCGACCATTCGTAGGGCTGGTCGTGCTCGCGTGCGGCGGTGAGGATGGCCAGCTCCGTGAGCTGGCGGCCGAGCGGCGAGCTCCACCGGACGTCGACCCCTGAGGCGTGCAGCCGGATCGCGTCGACGCCCTCGACGCCCGGCTTCAACAGGGGCAGCCGACTCCGGGAATCTTGCCCGGCAGCGGTCGAGGTGGCCACGGCAACGAGCAGGAGGGCGGCGAGAGGTGGCGTCTTCATGGCCCCGGAGTGTACCGCCTACTTTTCCACTTTTTCCACTTTTCCACTTCTCCACTTCTCCACTTTGTTCTAGTCTTTCACGCATGTCGAAACTCCCATGCGCCGCACTGCTCCTGTGGACCGGCCTGGTCGCGGGAGCGCCCGTCCTGGCCGCCCAGGGGCCCGCAAAACCCGCCACGACCTCGGACGCCTCCGGCAAGGAACTCCTCCAGCGGAAGTGCTTCCAGTGCCACGCCGCCAGCATGTGGACGTCGCTCCGGCAGGAGCGCCAGGCGTGGGAGGGGACGCTCTATCGGATGGTCGGACGCGGCGCGCTCTGGACCGAGGCGGAAATCGCGGCCATGGCTGATTTCCTGGCGCAAACGAGAGGACCGAAGTAAATCCCAAAGCCCAAAGCCCAAAGCCCAAGGCCCACAGCTCAAAGCCCAAAGCCGATGAGGACATCATGAGACATCTCGTGGCTCAGCTCCTGTCGAACGGCATCTCGCGGCGTGATTTCGTGCGCCGTCTCGTCGCCACCGGCGTCACGGCCGCCGCGGCGAGTTCGATTGCCGAATCGCTCACCGCAATGGCGCAGGGGCCGAACGCCCCGTCTCCCGAGGCGGTCCGCCTCTTCATGGGCACGGGCGGCGAGCACTTCGCCGAGCAGCTCATCGCGTCGGGCGTGAAGTACATCTTCGGCAACTCGGCCAGCGAGGACGCGTTCTTCTATGAGGCGCTCATCGATCGGCCGCAGCTCCAGTACGTCATCACGCCGCACGAGGGGCCGGGCGCCGCGATGGCCGCAGGCTACGTGAAAGCGTCGGGCCAGCCGGCGATCGTCATGGAGGCGGCGGTCGTGGGTCTGACCAACGCGCTCGGCCAGATGTTCAACTGCTGGAAGGAGCAGACGCCGCTCGTCTTCTACTCCTACCGGACAGAGGAATCGCTGGCGGCGGGGCGAGACGGCTTCGAGGAGCTGCCCGGGCAGGAGCAGCTGACCGAGCCGATGACCAAGCTCACCTGGTCGGCGCGCGCCGCGGGACAGATTCCCGAAACGGTGCGCCGCGCGTTCCGCGTGGCGTGGACGCCGCCGTACGGCCCCACCTACATGAATTGGCACTCCGACTTCACGGAGGAGAAGTTCACCGCGGAGATCATCCGCCACGATCAAGTCGATCCGCGGATGCGCATCCGGCCGAACCCGGTCGAGGTGCAGCGCGCCGCGAAGCTCCTCGTCGAGGCCCGTCGTCCGCTCCTCATCGTCGGCGATGAGGTGTACAAGGCGAAGGCGTTCGACACGGTGGTGCGGCTCGCCGAGCTGCTGGGCCTTCCGGTCACACAGGCGCGGCAGGTGCACGCCAGCTTCCCGCAGCAGCACCCGCTGTGGGTCGGGAACATCCCGGGCGGACGCGTCGAATCGCTCGCGTATCCGACCGAGCCCGACGTGGTCATCAACATCGGCAACAAGCTGCAGCACAACTCAACGGCGCCGATCGTCTCGCGCAAGGCCTCGTTCATCGACATGCGCAACGACGCGGCCAGCATCGGCAACGTGATGACGACGGCCGCGCCGCTCGTCGCCGATGTGGCGTACGGGACCGAGGACCTGCTGACGGCGGTGAACGACCTGCTGACGCCCGCGCTGAAGGCTCGGATCGCGGAGCGGGCGCAGGAGGTGCGGGCCTTCGGCGCACGGGCGCGTCAGTTGCGGGCGCTCGTCGCGAAGAATCCCAACTGGGACAACAGCCCGCTCGAGGCCGACCGCGTGACCTGGGAGGTGGCGCAGTGGGCCGACAAGGACGCGATCATCGTCCATGAGGGCGGATCGCTGGAGATCTCGCACAGCTTCGAGTTCGACCCGCGGGGCGGCCGCGAGCTGTTCTTCTACTACGCGGCGCACCTGGGGAGCGGCGTTGGCACGGCGGCCGGCGTCTCGCTCGCACGTCCCGGCAAGCAGGTCGTCCTCCTCGAGGGCGACGGCTCGTTCATCTTCGGGCCGACCGCGCTCTGGAACATGGCGCGCCTCGGCCTGCCGGTGACCGTGATCGTCTATAACAACCACGCATACGGCGGACCGCACAACCGCGCGCTGGCGAATCTGGGCGGCACGGGCCGGTCGATCGACGCCGTCAAGTTCGTGCACGACTACCTGGGCAAGCCCGACATGGACATGTCGTTCATCGCGCGGGGCTTCGGCGTGGACGGCGAAAAGGTCCGCACGCCGGGGCAGCTCGAGGAGGCGCTGGGCCGCGCGCGTCGGAAAGGAGCGGAAGGGAAGCCGTACCTGATTGACGTGGAGGTGGCGCGGCACGGGCCGGGCTGGACGGCCGACCCGTGGGTCCCGACCATCCAGCGCACCTAGACGGCCGCGACGCGCGCCCGCGAGGGCGCCGGGGCGATGCGGGCCGGATCGATCAGTAATCGCAGCGCGTACCCCTGCGGAGTGCCGGTCGACTGCCGGTACGGTCCCACCCGGTAGACGGCCGACAGCACCCTCCCATGCTGCAGCACCGCCGGCAGCTCGGGACAGTCGCGACCGCTGCGCTCCACTTGGAAATGTACGAGCCGGTAGAGCGGGATCGAGGTCGGCACCTGACATTCGACGAACGCATCGACCTCACTGACATCCCGTGTCACCACCGACACGAACCGGAGCGCCCCCTTGGCGTCACGCCAGGTCAGGCGGCCCGGGACACGAACCTTCCGTCGATCGCCGATGCGCGTCTGGCGGCGCTCGGCTTTCGCGCTCTGCGGATTCGCGACGCTCTCGATCACCTTGGACCCCCTTGGGATAGACGTGTGTGCGAGAAGTGCAATCAATGTGGGGGCCGGTGTCGCTGCTGTCACGTGGAAAGGCTGCGCAATTCGTAACCAACTGACTGACAAGAAGTACTGTTGACAGACCTACGCGAAAAGGTCCTCCGGTATGAATATTCAGTATACAGGTCCGTGTATACGTGATTACTAGGTATCCGCGGTGAGCACGTCGAGGCGCAGGCGGCGCATTTTGAGGTACAGGCCCCGACGCGTGAGTCCCAGCAGCCGGGCCGTTTCCGAGATATTGCCGCGCGTGCGATCCAGCGTCGTCACGATGAGCTGTTTTTCCACTTCCGCGATGGCTGCGGCCAGGTTGCGCGGGCCGGACGTGGCGACCGACCCCGGGACGGGCGAGGCGGCCTCGGCAGCCGAGGGCGGCGCGGCCAGATCGGCCGAGAGATGGTGCGGGTCGACCGAGCCGCCCGGCGCGCTCATCGCCACCGCCCGTTGGATTTCGTTGCGCAGCTGGCGCACGTTCCCGGGCCACCAGTAGCGCGCGAACAGATCGAGGGTCGCCGGCGCGAGCTGCACATCGGGCTTGGCGAGCCGGTCGCACGCCTCGCGTAGGAAGAACGTGCTGAGGTGCGGGATCTCCTCGCGCCGCTCGCGCAGCGGCGGCACGTGAATCCGGATGACGCTCAGGCGGTAATACAGGTCCTCGCGGAACTTCCCCTCGGCCACGCGCTGTTCGAGGTCCGCGTTGGTGGCCGCGAGCACGCGCACGTCGACCGCCTGCGGGCGCGTCTCGCCGACGGGCATGATCTCGCCCTGCTCGAGGAAGCGCAGCAGCTTCGGCTGGATGTCGAGCGGGAGGTCGGCGATCTCGTCGAGAAAGAGCGTGCCGCCCGCGGCCGAGCGAATCAGGCCGGGCTGGTCGGTGACCGCGCCGGTGAAGCTGCCGCGCCGGTGGCCGAACAGGTGACTGTCGGCCAGCTCGCGTGTCGTGGTCGTGCAGTTGTACGGCAGAAACATCGCCGACCGGCGCGGCGAGCCCACATGGATGGCGCGGGCCACGAGGTCCTTGCCCGTGCCGCTCTCGCCCGTGATGAGCACCGTCAGATCGCTGCCCTGGAGGCGCTGAATCTGTTCGACGACGCGGTTCATCGCCGCGCTGGCGCAGACGAACCCGGGGAGCAGCGGCTCGAGGGGACGCTCGTTGATCGGCTCGACGGCCTGCGGCGGCCGCTCCCGTGCGCCGCACAGCTCGAATCCCTGCCGCGCGATTGCCGCGAACATGCGCAGCCGGCGTGCCGCCGCGTCGGTGAGTCGGCGCGCCGAGACGATCGCGCACCGGCGGGGGCCGTCGGAGTCTCGGCCGAGCGGCTCGGTGAGGAGCAGCCCGTCGCCGTACTCCCGGCTCCCTTGCGCCGCCGCGCGCGCCAGCGCCCGGGCCACGTCGCTGTCGCAGCCGGTCGCCGCGAGCACCCGAACATCGCCGGCGGGGGGCGCCACGAAGACGATGGCCGCGTCCGCTTCGATCGTTTCGATGAGGGCAGTCGAGGTTTCCCGCGCCAGCAGCTCCGGCAGGATCGCCGCCTCGACGAGCCGTCGGACGACCGCCTCGTCGGCATCGGCGGTCGAGGCGACGGGCACCGCTGCGGGCGCGGCATCGAGCGCAGTCCGTGCGGCCTCGACCTCCTTCAAGTCCCGCTCCGCCCCAAGGGACGTGAAAGTGGCGCGTGCCTGCTCGAGATACCGTTCCGCCGCCGAGCGATTGCCTGCTCCGACCGCGAGCCGGCCGAGCGCGAGATGGCTGAGCGCGGCGTGGTAGCGCTCGCCGAGCAGGTCGAACACGCTGCCGCTCTGCGCGAAATCATGGTGGGCCGCGGCCGGGCGGTTCGACCGCTCGTGCACGGCGCCGCGGATGCGCAGGAACTCGCCCCACGACCCCGGTGCCGCGCGCGGGTCGATGCGCGCCTCGCAGCGCTCCAGCCGCTCTCCGGCCTCGGCAATCCGGCTGGCGGCCACGAGCGCTTCGCAGGAGGCGAGCTCCGCCTGGATCGACTCGGCGGGCGGGACGCCGGAGGTCGCGACCAGCTCCTCGGCCATCGCGATCGCTTCGTCATAGGCGCCTCGCCGGATGGCGAGCTTGACGCCGAGCACGCGCAGGGACCATTCGTACCAGCGCATGGTCTGGGTGCCATACGCGCCATACGCCTCGCTCGCCTGCCGGAGGTATTCGCCTGCGCGCTCGTACGAGCCGCGCATGAGATGAATCTGTGCGAGCGTGTCGAACACCGCGCCCGTCGTCTCGTGGAACTGCACCTGGCTGCGCACTTCGAGCGTGCGCGTGAGGATCTCTTCCGCCCGTTCGAGATCGCCAAGCTGGACGTAGATCTGCCCGAGCGTCGCCAGCGCGACCGCCAGACCGTGGCCCGATCCGATGCTCTGATGCAGTGCGACGCTCCGCTCGGCGAGCGCGAGCGCCTGGTCGTAGTGATGCCGCAGCAGCGCGACGTTCGCCTGGTTGTGCACGATGCCGGCCAGCACGTCGTCGGCCTGGATCGTCATGGCGAGACGCTCGCCCTGGCGGAGGGCGGCGGTCGCTTCGTCGGTCCGGCCCGACTGCGCGAGCAGGACCGCCGAGAGCGAGTGCACGAGCCCGAGATGCCGGCGGTCGCCCGCGGCATGGAGCGCAGAGGCCGCCTCGGTAAGGTGCTCGCGCACGATGCCCGAGTCGCCGACCTGCTTGTAGCAGAGCGCGAGCTCGTAGTGCGCGAGACCGATCGCGCGCGAGTCGTGGGCCAGCTCGGCATGCTTGAGCGCCCGGGCGTGGAGCGCGATGGCGCGCGACTGCTCGCCGCGGGCGAACGTGATGCGGCCGTGCAGACGCCAGAGCGTGGAAAGCCGCGCGTCGCTGAGCGGCTCGCGGATCGCATCCGGCGGCCGGCCCAGCGCGGCGGCGGCCTGCGCGAGGTCGTCGCGCAGCAGCCAGGCTTCGGCGAGCGCGCCGCGCACGGCGATCTCGTCAGCCCGGTTGAGCGAGCCCGACTTGAGGAGCGGGGCGAGGAGCTGCGCCCCCTCCGCGCCGCGGCCCCGCTCGAGCGCGGCGTTCGCCCGCCCAAGCAGCGACTGAATGGTGCCGGTCGTCACTGAACAGATTGTCGGCCGGAGTATACCTGGTATACAGCCTTAGGCGAGCGTCTCGGTAATCTGTTGCAGTAGGGCAGGATCTCGCTGTGACAAGCGCACCAGAAGGGCCCGCCGGCCGAGGCGGTCGAGCGCTTGGAAGTCGCCGAGCGCCTGGGCCAGCTCGAGCGTTCCGAACGAGTAGCGCTGACCGGGGACGGGGAAGTCTTCGGCACTGTCGGCGGTCACGACGACAAGAACGCCCCGGTTCGGCCCACCCTTGTGCAGCTGCCCCGTGGAATGCAGGTAGCGAGGTCCGAACCCCAGCGTGGCCGCGCACCCGGTCGCGCCCGCCACCGCGCTCCGCAGCCGTTGCAGCTGGGGTGTGAACCGCGGGTCGTCCGGCGGCAGGTACGCGAGCAGCGCGACGTAGTCGCCAGCGCGCAGCAGGTCGCGCACGGACGGCGTGAGGGTGGCGCCTGCCGATCGCGCCGCGGCGCTCAGCGTGATGCGGCCGTCCCCGATCGTGACGTGCGCCTCCGGCAGCGGAAGCTGCCGCTCGGACGCGTATGCATCGAGCAGCGCGCGCGTCGCATCCTTGGCCTGTTGCACGTTGGGTTCGTCGAACGGGTTGACGCCGAGCAGGAACCCGGCCGTCGCGGTGGCGATCTCCCATCGGAAGAACTCGGCGCCCAACCCCTCGTACATCAGTCGTACGTGGGGCGGACCTCGCCGCGCGCGCGATCCAGGCGCGGCAGGCCCGCCGGCTTCGATCTCCACAACAATCCGATCCTCGCCCTGCGCGACCTCTGCCGGGTCGCCGAGGACCGGCACGATCCCTTTGCCGTCTTTGCCCGTGCTCTCCGCGACGAGCTGCTCGATCCAGGGGCCGAGCGGCGCGAGCGCGTCGGGCAGCGAGAGCGTCAGCTTGTCGCGTCCGCCGCCGGCCGCCGCAGCCAGCACGGCGCCGAGCGCCAGACCGGGATTGCGGCGCGGATCGCGGGTGCGGCACGCCTCGACCATCGG
This sequence comes from Acidobacteriota bacterium, assembly GCA_016184455.1. Lineage (GTDB taxonomy): Bacteria > Acidobacteriota > Vicinamibacteria > Vicinamibacterales > UBA2999 > MELF01. The sequence continues at coordinate 98,357 of JACPCS010000140.1, read as the reverse complement.
CTGCGCGGAGGCAAGGAGCGCGTCGACGTCGATCCCCATGAGCGCGGCCGGGACGAGGCCGAAGAGCGTCAACGCCGAGAAGCGTCCGCCGACGTCCGCCGGGTTGAGGAAGACGTCGCGGTAGGCGCCCTCGGACGCGCGTTGATGCAGCGCCGTGCGCTCGTCGGTGATCGCCACGAAATGCAAGCCCGGACTGGCGATCCCCGCGGTGCGGACGCGCCGCTCGGCCTCGGCGGCGAGCGCCGCCACCTCAATGGTCGAGCCCGACTTGCTCGCGACGAGAAACAGCGAGGTCTGCGCACGATCCATCGCGGCGCGCACCGCGTCGGGATCCACAGAGTCGAGGACGCAAAAGCGGGGATACCCGGGCGCGCTGTCGAGGACGGTTCGCAGCGTCTCCGCCGCCAGGCTCGATCCGCCCATGCCGAGCAGCACGACGTCGCTGAAGCCTTCGCGCCTGACGGACTCACCGAATGCGCGCAGGCGCGCCGTCTGCGGGCGCATCGTCTCGATCGCATTCAGCCAGCCAAGGCGATCGGCGATCTTCCGCTGGACGGCCGCGTCGGTCGTCCATACGTCGGTGCGCCGTGCCCACAGGGCATCGACGAAGCCGGACTCTTCCAGGCGGGCGCAGGCGTGGTCGAGCGCGCGATCGAGCGGGCCCGGATCGATCGCGAAGGTCACCGGACTACAATGAGACGGACGGTCATGAGAAGGATCCTACGCTCTCTGCTCATCGCGCTGCCACTTGCGGGCGCGGCGTGCGGGCAGTCGGACACGCCGCAACCGCTCGCGGCGGTGGAGCCGGCCGCCGCACACCCCGCGGCGGAGGCGGCGGCGACCGCGGCGCGTCCGAGGATCGTGTTCCTCGGCGACAGCCTGACCGCGGGGCTCGGCCTGCCGCGGGAGCAGTCGGTCCCCTCGCTGATTCAGGCGCGGCTCGATGGCGAAGGCTACGCGTACGAGGTCGTGAATGCGGGTGTGTCCGGAGACACGTCGGCCGGCGGCGTCCGGCGGCTCGACTGGGCGCTCGATGGCGACGTGAAGATCCTCGTCGTCGAGCTGGGGGCCAACGACGGCCTGCGCGGCCTGCCGGTCGCGCAGATGAAGAAGAACCTGAGCGAGATCATCACGCGCGCCAAGGAGCGGGGGATCACCGTCGTGCTCACCGGCATGGAGGCGCCGCCCAACTACGGCCCGCTCTACACCTCCGAGTTCCGCCGTGCGTTCCGCGACCTGTCCGACGAAAACGACGTCGTCTTCGTGCCGTTTTTCCTCGAGGGCGTCGCGGGCGTGCCGGCGCTCAACAACTCGGACGGGATTCACCCGAACACGGAGGGCGCGAAGATCATCGAGGCGGCGATGTGGCGCGCGCTCGAACCGCTCCTCCGCGAGGGCGCGGAGACGCGATGATCGAGCTGCGCGGCGTCTCCAAGACGGTCCAGAGCGGCGACCGTCCCCTGACGATTCTGCACCCGCTGGATCTCGTCATCCCCTCCGGCCGCTTCCTCGCCGTGGCCGGACCCTCGGGCAGCGGCAAGTCCACGCTCCTGGGTCTCATCGCCGGACTCGACGCGCCGACCGCGGGAGAGATTCTGATCGACGGCACGGATATCACGAAGCTCGGCGAGGACGCGCTGGCGAAGCTGCGCGGCGAGCAGATCGGCTTCGTCTTCCAGTTCTTCCACCTCGTCCCCTCGCTCACTGCGTTCGAGAACATCCTCGTGCCGATGGAGATCGCGGCCCGGCGCGACGGGGTGGCGCGCGCCCGGCGGCTGCTCGACGAGGTGGGGCTCTCCGATCGCGGCCATCACTACCCGTCGCAGCTCTCCGGCGGGGAGCAGCAGCGTATCGCGATCGCGCGGGCGCTGGCCAACGATCCGCTGATCGTGCTGGCTGATGAGCCCACCGGTAATCTCGATTCGACGACCGGCCGCCACATCATGCAGCTGCTGCTCGACGTGCACCGCGCGAGGCAGTCGACGCTCGTGCTCGTGACGCACGACGCGGAGCTCGCCTCGCTCGCCGACTTCCGGCTGTCGCTGCGCGACGGTCGTCCCGTCGACGCCGCGCCGCACCACTCGGACGCGCGGGGTCCCACCAAGGCGGAGGCGCTGCGGTGAGGTTCGTGATCCGCATGTCGCTGCGCGAGATCCGCGCGTCGTGGCAGCGCCTGCTGTTCTTCTTCGTCTGCATCGCGATCGGCGTCGGCTCGATCGTCGCGGTGCGGTCGCTCATCCAGAGCGTGCGCGTCGCGTTGGCAGGAGAGGCGCGGACGCTGCTCGGCGGCGACCTCGTGCTGGCGACGAACCGGCCGTGGACGCCGGCCGTGCTCGACCGGCTCGCGTCCGAGCGTCGCGCGGGCCGGATCACCCTGCAGTCGGAAACGATCGAGATCCCGACGATGGTCCGGTCGGTGGATCCGGCGATGCCGGCAGCGCGAATGGTCGAGCTGCGCGCGGTCGGGGCCGAGTTCCCGCTCTACGGCACCCTCACGCTGCAGGACGGCACCTACGCTCACGCGCTGCTGGCGGGCGGCGGCGCGCTCGTCAGGCCCGAGCTGCTGGCCCAGTTCGCGCTCTCGGTCGGCGACGCGATTCAGATCGGCTCGCGGGCGTTTCAGATCCGGGGGGTCATCACGACCGAGCCTGGCCGCCGCATCGGCGCGTTCACGCTCGGACCGCGCGTCCTGATCGATCGCGCCGACCTGAGATCGACCGGGCTGCTCGCCTTCGGCAGCCGCGTGTCGTATCAGCAGCTGCTGCGTGCACCGGACGAGATCTCCGAGCAGCTCGCCCTCGACTTCCGGCAGGCTTTTGCCGACGAGTTCGTCAACGTGCGGTGGTACCGCCGCACCGAAGACCAGATGGGCGAGAACCTGACACGCGCTGAGAACTACCTGAGCCTCGTCGGCCTCGTGGTGCTGATCCTCGGCGGCATCGGCGTCTCGAGCGTGACGCGGGTCTTCGTGCAGCAGAAGGTGCGGAGCATCGCGATCCTCAAGTGCGTCGGCAGCACGTCGGCGCAGATGCTCGCCGTCTACATGACCCAGGTCCTCCTCCTCGGGATCGGCGGCAGCCTGCTGGGCGTCGCGCTCGCCGGCGGCGTGCTCGCGGCGGTGCCGGCGTTGGTCGGCGATCTGGCGACGGTGCTGAAGGTCGACGTCGGGCTGACGTCCTCCGCGGTCGCCCAGGGTCTCGCGATTGGGCTGCTCGTGTCGCTGCTGTTCTCGCTCGTCCCGCTGCTCGACGTGCGCCACGTGAAGCCGTCGCTGCTCCTCCGCCAGGACCTGCCGCGGGCAGCCTCGTTCGACTGGCTCAAGTGGGGCGTCACGGCGGGGGTGGCCGCGGCGCTCGTGGGCGTCGCGTCGTGGCAGGCGGGGTCCGTCGAGGTCGGGCTGCTGCTGTCAGGCGGGTTCGTGGCCACGGCGGTCGTGCTGCACGTCGCCGGTGCCGCGCTCGTGCGAGCGGTGCAGCCGCTGCGCAACTCGCCGTACTTCGCCCTCCGCCACGCCGTGCTGCACATCGCGCGTCCGGGCAACCAGACGCGCGTCATCCTGCTCGCGGTCGGCCTCGGGGCCTTTTTCATCCTCGGCGTCCGATCGCTCCAGGCAAACCTGCTGCGCGACTTCGCGGTGCAGGCGGGCCCCGATGCGCCCGACATGTTCCTCATCGACATTCAGCCGGACCAGCGCGACGCGCTCGCAGCCCTCCTCGACGAGGCGAACGGCAGCGCGCCGCCGCCGAAGCTGATGCCGACGCTGCGTGCGCGAGTGACGGCCGTCCAGGGGCGCGAGATGGACCTCGACAGCTACCGCGAGACCCGCGGCCGCGGGCTGGCACGCGAGTACACCGTGACGTATCGCGCGCATCTCGAGGCGAACGAGGCGCTCGTCGACGGCGCGTGGTGGGACGAGGTCCCGCCTCCGCCGGCGGGCGAGGCGCAGGTCTCGATCGAAGAGCGCTTCTCCGACCGCGACACCGACGGCAACTTCCGGCTTGGATCGCGGATTCAGGTCGGCGACCAGATGCGGTTCGACGTGCTCGGGCGCACGATCACGGCCCGCGTCACGAGCGTCCGGCGGGTCGACTGGCAGGACTTCCGCGCCGGCGGGTTCATGTTCGTCTTCCGGCCGGGCACGTTCGACGGCGCGCCGCACACCTACATTTCGGCGCTGCAGGCGCCGCGCGATCCCACGGCGCGCGCGCGCATGCAGGCGGTGCTCGCGAACCGGTTCCCCAACGTGTCGGCGATCGACCTGCGCGAGATCCTCCAGATCATCCAGACCGTCGTGAACAACGTCACGCTCGCCGTCACCGTCGTCGGCATGCTCGTGCTGCTGAGCGGCGGCCTGATTCTCGTCGGCGCGGTCTCGATGACGAAGTTCCGCCGCGTCTACGAAGCCGCGATTCTCAAGACGCTCGGCGCGAGCAGCCGACGGATCGCCGCGATGCTCGTGCTCGAGTACGGCGTGCTCGGCGCGATCGCAGGCACGGTGGGCGCCGCCGCCGCGATCGTGCTCAGCTGGGCCGTGGCGCGCTTCGCGCTGGAGCTCCCGTGGGAGCCGACGCCGGCGATCTCGCTCGCCGGCGTCGCGGCCACGGCGATCCTCGTCGCCGCGATCGGCGTGCTCGCGAGCATCGACGTGCTGCGGCACAAGCCGCTTGCCACCCTCCGAGCCGAATAGGCTAAGATCGGAGGATCGCGGGGGCCAGTTTCAATGAACCTAGAGATGTACCGGACCGCGCTGCTCCAGAAGCGCGGCGAGCTGCTGGGGGGCAGCGCCGCGAAGCCGCTCCAGTGGACGATGGAGAACAATTCGGGGCGCCAGGGCGACATGGCGGATCAGGCGAGCGGCAACAACGAAGTCCACATCCAGCTCAAACTGAAGCAGACCGACGCGAAGATCCTGCAGGCGATCGAGGAAGCGCTCCGCCGGATCGAGGCGGGCACCTACGGCGTCTGCCGCGACTGCGGCGAGCCGATTGCCGAGGCGCGGCTGAACGCGATCCCCTGGACGCGCGTGTGCATCAGCTGCAAGGAAAAGCAGAGCGCGTGAAAGGCCCGGAGCTGCAGCAGACGCTGACCGAGTGTGCTGCCGAGCGGCTGGCGCTGCTCCAGCGCCACGAAGCCGGCGCGCGTGCGGTCAGCCACTACGATTTCAACAACGCCTACCAGTACGTCATCAACCGCGAGGAGACGCAGCTCACGTGGCTGCAGACCGCGCTCGCCGAGTACGGTGCGCCGCTGCCGCCCGCGGCGGCGGCCATTCCGGTGCCGGAGACGCCGAAGCGCGGCACACAGATGGACGCCGGCTCGTTCCGCGCGATCCTCGACGACGACGCGGGCCGTCTGGCCGCGTTCGTCGATCGCTGGCGTCCGCGGGTCGAGGCGATCACGCACGCGCGCCACCGGCTGATGCTCGACGTCATTCTCGGCGAGTCGCGCGAGCACCAGCGGATCTTCGAGCAGGCGGCCGCCGGCATCGAGGACGTCCTCGGGCGCCGCACCGGCGGCCTGCCGCGGCGGGGTGCCGTGCTGCCCGTGCGGTGGCTGGAGTAACCCAGTCGGTAGCTGGTAGTCGGTAGTCCGTAGCTGGTTCCGGGTTCGTGGTTCCCGCTCCTGCTCGTCATTCAGTACTCCGGCCGGTCGAGCTGCAACGACTCGATCAACCCATTCAACATCCGGCCGACCTCCGCGGCCCTATTCGCGACGGGTTCGACGTCCTTCTGGGTCGCGAATCCGAGTCGCTGGGCGATCTCGAGCTGCACCTCCAGCTCGCCCTGCGAGCCGAGGGCGATATCCAGGTGGTGCAGGAACGCCCGTTGGCGTTTCCGCCGTTTTCCTTCGCCGATATTCGAGGGATTGAAATGAAACCGCTGCTCGGCTCCATCGCGAGGTTATGCGGCTCGTCGAACGTGGCCTCCTCACAGACGGAAGCGCTCGCCTGCAACTCGGACGTGCGAATTATCCCAGGCCGGCGCGCGCCGATGAACGCCACGAATCCGCTCACGCTGCCGACGCGAATGGCGTTGGCTCATCCCCACCGGCCCGACGACGCACGCGGGCGCGCGTCGAATCAGACGCCGGACACGCTGCGAATGGCCCCAGCCCTTCGAAGAAGCCACCAACCACCCCGGCGCCGCAATTTGTCAGAGAGCCGAAACAACTGGTTGCGCGCCGTGTGCCCCAAGCGTTCGAGCGACCCCGAGTACCAAGAGAAGATCGTGTTCGGTACAGCCGCAGCACGCGCGTCACGAAGTGCTTCCCCATTGGTCGGTAGGCGGTAGTCGGTAGTCGCTCGCTGGCGCGCATCTCGCGCGGCCGAAGTTCAATCTCCCATGGAGGAACTACCGACTACCACCTACCGGCTACCAGCTAGCGCCGTCAGGAGTTCTTCGACTGTCCGTCCAGTTACTGGGTCGGTCCAGTCAGCAGCAATCTCCGCCAGCGGCGCGAGGACGAATTCGCGCTCGCGGAAGCGCGGATGCGGGACGACGAGGCCCGGCTCGTCGATGATCGAGTCGCCGTAGAGGATGAGGTCGAGATCCAAGGTGCGGGGCGCGCCCGGGAAGGGACGCTCGCGGCCGAAGCGCCGCTCGATATCCAGCAGCGCATCGAAGAGATCGCGTGCGGAGACGGAAGTCCCTCCGGTGATGACGGCGTTCAGAAAACGCGGCTGGGGGCCGACACCGACAGGCTCCGTGTCGTGAAACGTGGAGACGCGGACGTTCGTGAGGTGGCCGCCGAGCGCGGCCACGGCGTCGCGCAGCGTCCGCTCCCGGTCGCCCTGATTGCTCCCGACTGCGATGACGACGGGAACTACGCGTGCGCGCTCTTGCGCAGGCCTTTCCACCCCTCCTCGAACAGCGTGTACACCGCGGGCACCAGCACCAGCGTCACCATCGTCGACGCCAGCAGGCCGCCAATGACGACGCGCGCGAGCGGCGCCTGCAGCTCGCCGCCTTCGCCCAGCCCGGTCGCCATGGGCACCAGACCGAGCATCGTCGCGAGCGAGGTCATCAGAATCGGGCGCAGCCGGCGGCGTCCCGCCAGTTCCACCGCCTCGCGGAGCGCCATGCCGTCGCGCCGCCGCAGCGTGTTGGTGTAGTCCACGAGCAGGATCGCGTTGCTGACGACGATGCCGCCCAGCATGATCACGCCGATGAACGCCTGCATGTTGAAGGCGGTATTCGTGAGGAAGAGGCTGCCGACGACCCCGATGCCCGCGACCGGGATGGAGAACATGATGATGAACGGGTCCCGCAGCGACTCGTACTGGGAGGCCATCACCGCATACACGAGCAGCAGCGCCAGGATGAGGACGAGTTGGAGCTGGCGGAAGGAGCGCGCCTGCTCCTCGACCTCGGCGCCGAAGCCGACCGCGAAATCAGGCGGCACGCGCACCTGGTCGAGACGCGCCTCGACGGCCCGCACCGCGTCGCTGAGGCTGGTCTCCAGGTCCGCGTTGACGCGTGTGATGCGCTGCATATTCTTGCGGTCGATCTGCACCGGCCCGGTTTCGCGGCCGATCGCGAGCAGGTTGCGTGCGGGGACGACCTGCCCGGCCGGCGTGCTGACGAGCACGTCGCCGATGTCGGAGATGACATTCCGGTCCTCTTCGCGGAGACGGACGACGACCGGATACTCGTTGCCGCGTTCGCGGAATCGCGCGGCCTCCGTGCCGGCCACGTTCGTCTGGATCGTACTGGCGACGTACTGCGGGGTCATGCCGAGCGTCGCCGCCTTCGGACGGTCGATGCGGACCGCGATCTCCGGCCGCCCTTCGTCGCGAGCCAGACGCACGTCCGCAATTCCGGGCGCGTCGGCCATGACGACCCGCGCATCGGCGGCAATCCGCCGGGCATCATCGAGGTCGTCGCCGCGGATCTCGAGCGCCAGGCGCGCGTCGCCCTCGCCGCCGGAGAGCAGCCGGTTCAGCTGGAAGTTGCCGCCCGCGGCGTTGGCGCGAATGATCACGCCGGGCAGCCCCGAGACCTGCCGCCGGAGCTCCTGGGCGATCTGATCGCTCGACCGGGTCCGGTTGTCGCGGGGGACGAGGCGGATGTTGATCTGCCCGCGGTTGGTGCTGCCGAAGGGCCCGAACCCCCCGCCGCCGCCTCCAGTCGTGATGATCGTCTCCGCCTCGGGCACCGCCTCCCGCACCATCTCTTCGAGGCGCAGCAGCGCCGCCTCGGTGCGCTCGATCCGCGTGCCGATCGCCAGCTCGGCGTTGACGTTGACCTCGCCCTCGTCGGTCTGCGGCAGCAGCTCGGTCGACAGCAGCGGATAGAGCACGGCGGCTCCCACGACCGACGCGGTCGCCAGGCCGACGATCGTTGGCCGGTGCGCGAGCGCAAGATGCAGCACGCGGCGATACCGCTCGTCCAGCCCTTCGAGCATGCGCTCGCTGGCGCGATAGAGGGCGCCGAAGACGCCGCGGCGCGCCGCCTCCTGGTCGGGCGTGCGCAGCCAGCGCGAGCAGAGCACCGGCACCACGGTGACGGCGACGAAGAGCGACATGGCGAGCGAGAAGATCACAACGATCGAGAGCTGCCCGAACAGCACGCTCGAGATGCCCGAGAGAAAGAGCAGCGGAATGAAGACGGCGATATGCGTGAGCGTCGACGCCAGAATCGCCGACCAGACCTCCTCGCTCGCGTCGATCGCCGCCGCCATCCGATCCTTGCCCATGTGCAGGTGGCGGTGCGTGTTCTCGAGCACGACGATCGCCGCGTCGACGATCATGCCTATACCGAGCGCGAGCCCGCCGAACGTCATCGTATTCAGGGTGTAGCCGCCGAAGTAGAGCAGGGCGAACGTGCCGATCACCGACACCGGAATCGACGTGCAGACGATGAGCGTGGAGCGGAAGTCGCGGAGGAAGAGGAAGATGATGAGCACCACGAGGATGCCGCCGACGAGCGCGTGCTCGCGCACGTTGTTGATCGCCCGCTCGATGAACACCGCCTGGTCGTTGGTGACGAGCACGTGGATGCCGGGCACCTCGCGGTTGATGCGCTCCACCTCGGCGCGGATGCCGTCGGCGACCGCCACCGTGTTCTCGCCCGTCTGCTTGTTCACCGACATGCGCACGCCGGGCTTGCCGTCGATCCGCAGGAACTGCCGGCGGTCCTCGGTGGAATCGACCACCTCGGCAATGTCGCGCAGGTAGATCGGCACGCCGTCCCGCGTCATCACCACCACGTCGCTGATGTCGTCGAGGTTGGTGAACTGGCCCTGGTTGCGCACCAGGTAGGTCGAATCGCCCTGCGTCACTTCGCCGAGCGGCGTATTCTGGTTCTCCTGCCGCAGCACCTGCACGACGCGATCGACCGACAGGTTGAGCGCCGTGATCTTCTCCTTCGACAGCTCGATGTGAATCTGTCGCCGCAGGCCGCCGTTGACCGTGACCGCCGCCACGCCGGGGGCGCGTTCGAGCCGCGGCGCCAGCTCGTTCTCGGCGATTTCACGCAGCGTGACCGGGTCGTAATCGCCCTGCACGGCGAGGTTGATGATCGGAAAGGCGTTCGGGTCGGCCTTGAAGATCTGCGGCGGATCGGCGTCCTCCGGCAGCCGGCCGCGCACGCGATCGACGCGGCTGCGCACCTCGTCGAGCGCCTCGGACATGTCGGTGCCCCAGTTGAAACTGAGGCGCACCTGGCTGCGGCCTTCCGAGGAGCTGGAGTTCACCTGCCGCACGCCGGGCACCGCGGCCGCCGCCTGCTCGAGCGGCCGGGTCACGAGTTGCTCCATCTCGAGCGGCCCGACGCCGGCGTAGGTCACCATCACCGCGATCGTCGGCTGTGCGAAGTCCGGCATGAGATCGACCGGCAGCCGGGTCAGCGAGATCGCGCCGAGCAGGACGATCACCCCGCTCAGCATGAACATCGTGACGGGGCGGTGAATCGCGAGACGAGGAATACTCATGGTTGGTCTCCACGGCGTCCCCGGCGGCCTTCGCCGCCAAACTGTCGATCCGCAGCCACGTCCGCGCCTGCGCCGGCAGGGCCGGCCGTCGCGGCGGCAGCCGGGGGCGCGCCCCGGCGTCCGCCCCTGCCGTCGGCCAGCACCACGCGATCGCCGTCGCGCAGCGCAGCCGCGCCGGTCGTCACGACGCGGTCGCCTTCGGCCACCCCGTCGAGCATCTCGATGAGGTCGCTCTGCTCGATGCCGACGCGCACCGGCCTGAACGTCACCGTCTCGTCGTCGCCCGCCACGAACACGCCGCGGCGGCCGTTATAGTCGACCACAGCATTGCTCGGGACGACAACCGCGTCCTTCCGTTTGTCCGTCGTGATCATCACGCGGGCGTACATGCCGGGCTTGAGCCGGAATCCCGGGTTCGAGATTTCAATCTCCATCGGGGCGGTCCGCGTGGAGGGATCGAGCACCGGCGAGAGGCGGGCGATGCGGCCCATGAACATCTCGGCGGGGAAGGCGTCCACCTCGACGCGCGCCATGTCGCCGGTGTGCACCTGCCGCAGGTCCTTCTCGACGATGTTGGCGACGAGGCGCACGCGGCCGATGTCGACGACGTCGACGACGGGTGCGTTGGGACTGACAAATGCTCCGGGGTCGGCCGCGCGCCGCGCGACGAAGCCGTTGACGGGCGACGTGATGACCGTGTTCGCCAGGTTGATCTTCAGCTCGTCGAGGCGGGCCTCCGACTGCGTGTTCTGCGCGCGCGCCAGATCGAGCTGCGCCTGCGCCGACTGGAGGCGCGCTTCGGTGTCGTCGAGCGTCTGCTTCGGCAGCAGCTGCCGCGCGAAGAGACTCCGCGACCGTTCGGCGTTGGTTTGTGCCAGCTGCAGGTCGGCCTCGCGCTGCCGGATCGTCGCGCGCGACACCTCGAGCGCCGCGTCCTGCTGCTTGAGCTGCTCCTGGAGCTCGTAGTCCTCGATCTTGGCGATCCGCTGGCCGCGCCGCACCGGATCCCCCAGCCGCACGTCGATCGCTTCCAGCCGTCCCGCCGCGCGCGGCACGACTGCGACCGTGGTGTCGCCGATCAGGTTGCCGACGACGAGCAGCTGTTGCGCGACCGAGGCGCGCGTGACCGCCGCCGTTTCGACGGTCATTGGGCCCGCGGGTCCGCGGCCGCCGCGACCTCCGCCGCCGGCCCCGCCGCGGCCGCCGCCGCGTCCCGCGTCAGGCTGCGTAGCGGCCTGACCGTCGGCCGCCTGCGCCGGCTCCCGGGTGAGGACACCGGAGTACACCACCACACCCGCGACCGCCGCGAGCAACACGAGCACGATGACGATCTTTTTCATGAACCTAGTTGCGGCCGCCCCCGCCGAAGCCGCCCGCACCGAATCCGCCCGCATCGAAGCCGCCGGCCGCGGCACCCGCGCCGCCGCCGAACCCGCCGCCGGCGCCGCCATCTGCGCCCCCGGCGTTGAGCGCGCCGATGCCGCCGCCGCGTGCGGACGGCGCTTCCTGCAGGCGCTGATAATCAACCAGCGCGCGGCGGTAATCGAGCAGCGCCCGCAGCTCCGAACTCTGCGCGGTGGCGAGATCGCGCTGCGCCTGCACGACGAAGAAGTTCGTCGACAGGCCGACCTCGAATCGGCTCTGTTCTGCCTCCAGGCGCGTCTCGGCGAGCTGCCGAGCGGCAAGCGCCGCCTCGTACCGCGTGATGCTGTTCTCCGCCTGCAGGGCCGCGTTGGTCACGTCGGTCGCGACCTGCAGTTCCAGCGCGCGCAGCTGCGCCGTCGACTGGCTCAGCTGAATCCGCGCCCGCGCGTAGTTCGCCTCGGCGCCGCTCGTGCCGAGCGGGTACGAGAGATTGAGCTGCAGGTTCCATGTCGGATACCTCACGCCGGAGAGCGTGCGCAGCGCGTCGGCATAGCCGCCGGGGATGCTGCCGATGACCGAGCTGCCGAGACCGCTGCCCTGACGGATGAACTGGGTGCCGCCGAGCCCCTGGGCCCCGTAGCTGGCCGCGAGCTCGAGATCCGGCAGCATCTCGTTGCGCATGAACCGCAGCGTCAGGTTGTTGGCGTCGATCTGACGACGCGCCTGCGCGAGGTCGGTCCGGTCCTCGAGCGCGCGCCGGACGGCGCCCTCGACGTCGAGCGGTTCCGGGGCGTAGGACGGCGGATCGATCGGGCGGAGCGAGGCACGCCAGAGCGGATCGTCGGTGCCGCTGACAATCAGGCGCTTCAGCGCGAGCTCCGCGGTGCGCCAGGTGGCTTCCGCCTGCGCGAGCGCCTGCCGGCGCGTCGCCGCCTCGGCCTCGGCCTGGACGACGTCGAGCGGCGCCATCGTGCCGATCTCGACGCGCGCCCGGTTGTCCTCGACGAGCTTCTCGGCGAGCGTGAGGGAGCCGCGCGCGACCTCGACGGCGTCGAGCGCGTACAGCAGCTCCCAGTACGCGTTCCGCACCGCTGCCATCGTCGTGGCGACGGTGCCGCGCAGCTGGATCTCCGAGATCTCCCGGTTGATCGTCGTCACGCGCAGCTGCTGGCGATTGTTGTCGACGAGCAGCCCGCGCAGCAGCGGCTGCGTCATCACCAGGTTGAAGTTGCTGGTAAACGTCGGATTGAAGTTTGCGAAGATGTTCGACGTGACCTGCTTGCGGTTGTTGAACTGGAAGCTCACCGCCCCGCCGCCCCACGGCAGCGCCTGGAGGATGCCGGCGTTGTAGTCGGTCGTGTCGTTCTGCACGATGTTGCCGCCGTTCAACTGGTTGGTCGGCGGCAGCACGACCGCACGCTGGTTGAACTGCGAGGTGGCGACGGGGTTGTAGGCCGAGCGGAGGCGCGCGATCGTCAGATCGAACGTCTGCGGGTTCAGCCGCTCGACGGCCAGCTCGAGGTTGCGTTCGAGCGCCCGGGTGACGGCGTCTTCGAGCGTCAGGTCGACCATCTGGCCCGGCGGGGGCGCAGGGACGGTCGGCCGCGTCTGCTCCTCCTCGGCGCGCGCGGCGAGGAAGCGCTGGGCGGCGACGCGGGCGATCTCGTCGAGACGCTGCTCGTCTGACCGGTCCTGGGCCCCGAGCGGCGGCGCGGCGGCCAGCAGGGCACCGGCGATCAGTACGAGGCGGACGCCGGCACGCGGTCGACGAGCGTCAAATCGAAAGCGGGCGCTGTGAATTGTCATGGCTGGACCCGGCGAAGCGCGGCGGGCTACCGCGGACTGAGCGTTGATCCCCGCCTCCGCTGATTGCGCTCGTTGGCGAGCGCTGTGAACTTGGCCCACTGATCGCCGGTCAGGCTGCGGCGCATCCGCAGCAGCATCAGGGTGCGGGTCTTGTTCATCTCGGCCCGGGCCGACTCGACGACCCCCATATGGGCCATCACCGAGGCGTCGTCTCCCTTCTCAATCAGCTGGTTCAGCTGATCCTCGGCCTGGTCGAGGGCCTGCATGTGCTGGCGCAGCTTCGGCAGGTGCTTCTGGAAGATTTCCTCGAGCCGGGTGCTCTGCTCCGCGGTGAGCCCGAGCTCGCGCCGGAACCGCTCGTCCTGCCACCACTTACCACGCTGGGCGAGCGCGGGGGCGGCGCAGAGTCCCACCAGGGCGGCAGCGGCCACGGCGCGGGTGAAGATTTTCGAGACTTTCATTGCGGACTTGTCTCAAAATACGGTCAGCACGCCTGGGCTGTTTACGCCCCGGCTTCGCGACATATCAATACCACGGTTGTGGCCGTGGCCGCCCTCAGGCCCGCGCCGTCGCGGGTGCCTGGCACGTCGCTTGCTGGAGCAGAGGGTCGGCCGAGGACGGGAAGGATGAGCCGGATGAGACGCAACGTGGTGGTCATGGCGGCCGTGGCGGTGCTCGTGGCGGCACTGGCCTATGCCGCCCAGCAGGGGTTCACGATTCGGGGCCGACTGGGCGCCACCGATCAGGAGGCGCAGGAGGGCTACTTCGCCCTCGACAGTCAGACGATGATCGTGGTGAAGCCGGGGAGCGAGATTCACCAGTACCTGCGATCGAAGGTCGGTCAGCGGGTGCGGATCACGATCGAGCCGGAGGCTGGATCGGAGTAACGTCGTTCGCGAGCTCGTCGAGGCGCCTGATCGCCGCAGCCACGAGGTTGTCGGGCGTCGAGGCGCCCGACGTGAGTCCCACCTTGACGGCGCCGTTCGGCCGCAGCCACCCACTCGACAGCACCTCGTCGCTGCGCCCGACCGGCTTGTGCCGGATCTCCTGCGCCGAGACGAGCCCCTGCGGATCGGCAATGTGATACGTCGGCACCCGCTGGGCGCAGATGCGCGCCAGGTTGCACGTATTGCTGCTGTTGAGCCCGCCGATGACGAGCATCAGATTGACCGGCTGTCGGTCGAGCAGCGCGCGCACGGCGTCCTGGCGGTCCTGGGTTGCGCTGCAGATGGTGTCGAAGGCGCGGAAGCGTGCAGCCAGCCCGGCTGCTCCGTAGCGCTCGAGGATCGCCAGCCGGAACATCTCGCCGACCTCCAGCGACTCGGAGCTCAGCATCGTGGTCTGGTTGGCGCAGCCGATCCGCTGCAGGTCGCGATCGGGATCGAAGCCGGGCGAGACGGCGTGCGCGAAGCGCGCGAGGAACGCCTCGCGGCGGCCGCCGCGGCGGATGTAGTCGCACACGAGCGCGGCTTCCTCCCGGTCGAGGACGATCAGGTAGCGGCCCGCGCCGGTATGTAGGGCCTGCGACGCCGTGGCGCGCGTTTCCTCGTGCCAGTACTTGCCGTGAATGACCGAGGTGAATCCGTCCTCGGCATATCGGCGCACGTTCTTCCAGACGTTCAGCACCGAGCCGCACGTGGTGTCGACGAGCACGCACCCGCGCCGCTCGAGGCTGCGCAGCAGCTCCATCGTGACGCCGAACGCGGGAAGGATGACGACGTCCTCGGTGCCCAGGGCGTCGATCGACTCGCCCGCGTCGCTGAGGAACCGGATGCCCTGACCGCGCAGCTCCGCGTTGACGTGCGGGTTGTGGATGATCTCGCCCGTCAGATAGACGGTGCGATCCGGAAAGCGGCGCCGGGTCTGGTACGCGTAGTCGACGGCGCGGTCGACGCCATAGCAGAAGCCGAACTCGCGCGCGAGGTAGACGGTCAGCCGCCCAGACGCGTACTGAAAATCCGCCTGCTTGACGCCTTCAATGAGATCGCTGTGGTAGCTGGCGCGGAGGGCGCCGGCGACCTCGTGCTTGAGGTCGAGCCCTTTTCTGAAGATCAGCGGAGGCACTACTGCGCCGCAATCTCCCAGACGCGCGGTGTCAGATCGTCGAGCGGCCGGAGCGCGGAGCCGGTCGTGCCTTCCACGGCCATCTCGATCCGTCCGAGCACTTCTTCCTCGGAGAGCGGCGCGGTGGCGAACTGCAGCGTGTCGGCGCCCGAGTCGACGCCGGCAATCGTTGCAGGCGTCGGCGGCAGGTCCGGGATGCGATGGACGGCGTGCTCGGCCACGAAGCCGATGAGCAGCCCGGCGGCGGCCGCGGCGGCAATCCACCGCGTGCGCGGACGCCGCGGGAGCGCCCGCGCATAGCTCTGAGCGGCCGGGAAGGTAATCACGCGGCCGTGCCGCGCTTCGTGCTCGAGCCGCTCGAGGATGCGGGCGCGCTGCTTCGCCAGCCGATCGGGCGTGAAGTGCGTGTCGGCGCCGGCGGCAACCACATCGCGCGTGTCCGTCAGCAGATCGGCCAGCGTGGCGCGGCGGCCCTCGCACGCGGGGCAGTCGGCCAGGTGCTGCGCTTCGGCGGGCGGGGCGCCCTCGAGGCAGACCTCGATCAACCGATCGTCCGACAGATGGTGCTGACCCATGGTCATCTCTCGCGCTCCAGGAGCGTCCGCAGCTTCCGTACGGCCCGGAACAGATGAACCCGCACGGTGGCTTCCCGCAGGCCGAGCGCCTGGCTCACCTCGCTGGTGCTCTGCTCGGCGATCTGGCACAGCGTGAACACGGTGCGCTGCCGTTCGGGCAGCTTTTCGACGGCCGCGGCAATCCGTCGTCCTCGTTCGCTCGCGAGCAGCCGCTCCTCGGGGCTCGGCTGCGGCGCGGCCGGTTCCGGCGGCGCCGCATCGGGCGGCGTGGGCAGCACCCAGCGGAGCCGCCGCGACCGCGCCTTCCGCAGGTCGAGGCATCCGTTCACGAGGATCCGCGTGAACCAGACATCGAACGGCAGCTCCTCGCGATAGCTCGTGATGTGCGCGAACACCTTGACGAACGCGTCCTGTACCGCCTCGTCGACGTCGTACACGTCGCGCAGGTACTGATACGCGATGCGCGTCGCGCGCCGCTGATGCGCCGCGACGAGCGCCGCGAATCGGTCGCGCGCCGCGTCGCGCCGGCCGGCCACGACGAGCGCCTTGATCTCGGCCGCCAGCGCCGAGTCGCGCGCGACCGGCGCGGGTCGGGCAGCGCCCTCGGGAGCGATCGTCCGCCGCCGCGTCGTTCTGGTCATGAATACGGCTGCTCGAAGCCGGTGTTTACAGCCGCAACTACTATACTCCAAACGGGTTGCGGCGCCGGCGAGGGAAATCGCGTGTTGACTTGCTCAGGATCGGCTCGATACCATTCGGATTCTTCTATGGCAATTCAGCTTCAGCGTGCGCGCGGTCTTGAAATAGTCGGGATCCTGCGGTCCGGACCGGTCCACTGGAATCTCACCCCCCCGGCCCTGTACGAGGCGGCGATCCGCCGCGGCGAAGGCCTGCTCGCCGCCGACGGCCCGATCGCCTGCAACACGGGCCAGCACACCGGCCGGTCGCCGAACGACAAGTTCTTCGTGCGCGAGCCCGAGAGCGAGAAGCACATCCATTGGGGCGACGTGAACCGCCCGATCGACGCCGCCAGGTTCGACGCGCTGCACCGCGACCTCGTCAGTTACGTGCAGGACAAGGAGCTGTTCGTCCTCGACGCGTGGGCCGGCGCCGATCCCGAGCACCGCCTGCCCGTCCGCATCGTCACCGAGTTCGCCTGGCACAACCTGTTCGTGCGCAACATGTTCATCCCGGAGACCGATTCGGCGAAGCGCGCCGAGCACGTCCCGCAGTTCACGGTCATCGCCGTGCCGAGCTTCCGCTCGGACCCGGCGCGTCACGGGTCGCGATCCGATTGCTTCATCTTCGTGAGCTTCGCGAAGCAGCTCGTGCTCATCGGCGGCACGAGCTACGCCGGCGAGATGAAGAAGTCGATCTTCACGATCCTCAACTACCTGCTGCCGCTCAAGGGCGTCCTGCCGATGCACTGCTCGGCGAACGTGGGCCGGGACGGCGACACGGCCCTGTTCTTCGGACTGTCGGGCACCGGCAAGACGACGCTCTCGAGCGATCCCGAGCGGCGCCTGCTGGGCGACGACGAGCACGGGTGGACCGACCGTGGGGTGTTCAATTTCGAGGGCGGCTGCTACGCGAAGACGATCAAGCTGTCGAAGGACGCCGAGCCGCAGATCTACGCGACCACGCGCCGGTTCGGCACCGTGCTCGAGAACGTGGTGATCGATCCCGAGACGCGCCAGCTCGATCTGGACGACGCCTCGCTGACCGAGAACACGCGCGCGTCGTATCCGCTCGATTACATCGACAACGCCATCCTGACGGGGGTGGCCGGCCACCCGAAGAACGTCGTCATGCTGACCGCCGATGCCTACGGGGTGATGCCGCCGATCGCGCGGCTGACGCCGGATCGGGCGATGTATCACTTCCTCTCCGGGTACACGGCGCGGGTCGCCGGAACGGAGAAGGGATTGACCGGAGCGAAGGCGGTGTTCAGTACGTGCTTCGGTGCGCCGTTCCTGCCGCTCAATCCGAACGTCTACGCGCGGATGCTTGGCGAAAAGATCGCCCGACATCAGGCCCGGGTGTGGCTGGTGAACACCGGCTGGACGGGCGGTCCGTACGGCGTCGGCAGCCGGATGCGGATTGCGCACACGCGCGCCATGATCAACGCGGCGCTGGCAGGCCAGCTCGATCGCGTGAGCTACCGGGTGGACCCGATCTTCAACATCGAGGTACCGACGACGTGCCCGGGCGTGCCGGGCGCCGTGCTCGACCCGCGGAGCACGTGGTCCAATGCGCAGGCGTACGACGAGCAGGCGAAGCAGCTCGCGGCGATGTTCGTCGACAACTTCAAGCGGTTCGAGGCCGACGTCGACGCGGCGGTCAAGGCCGCCGGACCGCGGGTCTAAATCCCAATGACCAAATCCCAAATCCCAAACTGCAGATTTGGGGTTTGGGCTTTGGAATGTGGGATTTGACTCCATGCAGTACGAACCCGTCATCGGCCTCGAGATTCACGCCCAGCTCAATACGCGGACGAAGATCTTCTGCGGCTGCAGCACCGCGTTCGGCGCGCCGCCGAACACCCAGGTGTGCCCCGTGTGCCTGGGGCTGCCCGGCGCGCTTCCCGTCCTCAACCGGCAGGCGGTCGACTACGCCGTGAAGGCGGCGCTCGCCTTCGGCTGCGACGTGCAGCCGCTGTCGATCTTCGCGCGCAAGAACTACTTCTATCCGGACCTGCCGAAGGGCTACCAGATTTCACAGTACGAGCGCCCGCTGGCGACGGGCGGCGGCCTCGAGATCGCCGGCGGCACGCGCGTCGGCCTCACGCGCATCCATCTCGAGGAGGACGCGGGCAAGTCGCTGCACGAAGGCTTTGCCGATTCCGACCGCCGGACCTACATCGATTACAACCGCAGCGGCGTGCCGCTCATTGAAATCGTGACCGAGCCCGATCTGCGCTCGGCCGCCGAGGCCGCCGGGTTCTTCGCGCACTTGCGCGACATCCTCGTCTGGCTCGGCGTCAACGACGGCAACATGGAGGAGGGAAGCCTGCGCTGCGACGCGAACGTGTCGGTGCGCCCCACCGGCCAACACGCGTTCGGCACCAAGACGGAGGTCAAGAACCTCAACTCGTTCCGCCACGTGCAGAAGGCGCTCGAGCACGAGATCGAGCGCCAGATCGATCTGCTGAAGTGCGGCGGCCGCGTCGTGCAGGAGACGCGCCTGTGGGATTCCTCCAGCGGGCGGACTCACTCGATGCGGACGAAAGAGGAGGCGCACGATTATCGCTACTTTCCCGAGCCCGATCTGCCCCCGCTCGTCGTCGAGGCGGCCCGCATCGAGGCGGTGCGCGCCACCATGCCCGAACTGCCCGAGGCGCGGCGCCGCCGGTTCGTTGCGGCCTACGGCCTGCCGGAGTACGACGCAGGCGTGCTCACCCAGTCGGCTGCGCTGGCCGACTATTTCGAGCGCGCCGCGGCCGAGACAGGCAACCCCAAGGCGGTGAGCAACTGGGTGATGGGCGAGCTGCTGCGGACGCTCAACGAGCGCGGCACACCCGTGGAGGCGGTGCCGCTCTCGCCGCGCGCACTGGCGGGGCTGGTTCGCCTCGTCGACCAGGGGACCATCAGCAGCTCGATCGCGAAAGAGGTGTTCGCCAAGATGTACGACTCGGGCCGCTCCGCCGAGGAGATCGTGGCCGCCGAGGGGCTGGCGCAGATTGGCGACGAGTCGGCGCTCGCGGCAATCGCGAAAGAGGTCATCGCGGCGCATGCCGACGCGGTGGCGCAGTACCGCGCCGGCAAGCAGGCGACCTTCGGCTTTCTCGTCGGCCAGATGATGAAGCGCAGCGGCGGCAAGGCGAACCCGAAGCTGGCGAATCAGATCCTCAAGCGCGTGCTCGACCGTTAGTGGCGACGCACGCGTCGCCCCTGCCGTACGCGTCGGCCGCGCACCTGCGTGCTATACTGCGCTCACTCCACGACGTGGTCCCAGGTGCACAGGCAGCGTGATCGAGACGCACCATCTCTCGAAACTCTACAGTCGCGGCTTGTACGCGCTGCACGATCTCAATCTCACGGTCAACAAGGGTGAGTTCGTCTTTCTGACCGGCCCGAGCGGCGCGGGCAAGTCGACCTTTCTGCGGCTGCTGCTCGTTCAGGAGAAGCCCAGCGAAGGCGAGATCGTCGTCAACGGCCACAACGTGGCCAAGCTGTCGCGACGCGACATCCAGGATTACCGCCGCGGGATCGGCTTCATCTTCCAGGACTTCAAGCTCATTCCGACGCGGACCGTGTTCGAGAACATCTCGTTCGTGTCGCAGGTGCTCGGCGTGCCGCCGGCGCAGCAGAAGCGGAAGGCGTTTCAGGTGCTGAAGTGGGTCGGCCTGCAGCACCGGATGAACGCGTATCCGCGCGATCTGTCGGGCGGCGAGCAGCAGCGCGTCGCCATCGCGCGCGCGCTCGCGAGCGACCCGCAGCTGCTGCTGGCCGACGAGCCGACCGGCAATCTCGATCCGGACCTGTCGCTCGAAATCATGAACCTGCTGCGCGAAGTCAATGCCGGCGGGACGACCGTGCTCGTGGCCACGCACGACCGCGAACTGATCCGCCTGGTCGGCCGCCGCACGATCACGCTCGACCAGGGCCGGATCGTAGAGGTCGCATGAGGGCGATCGACTACGCGCTGCGCGAGGCCTGGGCCAGCCTCGGGCGCAGTCGCGGCGCGAGTGCGTTCGCCACCGCTGCGATCGCGCTCGCGATGATCGTGCTCGGCGCGCTCCTGGTCGCGACCTCGAACGTCGAGCAGCTGCTCGCCGAGTGGGCGTCGGCCACCGAGTTCTCCGTGTTTCTCCGCGACGAGGCCACCTCCGAGGAGCGCGGCGCCATCGAGGCGCTGGTGGACGAGAGCGGGATCGTCGAGGCGCGGCAGTACATCTCGAAGGCCGACGCGCTCACGCGCTTCCGCCGCGAATTCGCGGAGCTCGCTTCGCTCACCGAAGGATTTGACGACAACCCGTTCCCCGCCTCGCTCGAGGTGCGCATCCGTCCCGAGGCGGAGGCGGACGGCCGCGCCGACGCGCTCGTCAAGCGCGTCGCCGGACTGCCCGGCGTCGCCGACGTGCGCTACGACCGCGAGTGGCTGACGCGGGTGGCCTCGGGCCTGAACGCCATTCGCGGCGTGGGATTCGCCCTCTCGCTCGTGATGGCGGTCGCCGCCGCCGTCACCGTCGCGAGTGTCGTCAGGCTCGGCATGCACGGCCGGCGCGACGAGCTCGAGGTGATGGCGCTCGTCGGCGCGCCGTTTACCTTCATCCGCGGCCCGTTCGTGGCCGAAGGAATGCTGCAGGGCGGAATCGGCGCGATCCTGGCGCTCGCGCTGCTCTGGGTCGGGTACATGGCCGCCAACGCCTGGTGGGGCGGCGAGCTGGCGATGGTGCTCGACGGCCGATCGCTGCAGTTTCTGCCGCCGCGGCTGGCGGCCGCGCTGGTCGCCGGGGGGATGCTGGTCGGCGGGTCGGGCGGCTTTGTGGCGTCACGTCACGCCATCTGAGGTCTGGGCCCTGAGGCCTGAAGCCTTGGTTTGACAGCCCCTCCGGGCGGTAGCTACACTGGGGGAATCAGGTATGGCGGCGTCCCGGAACCGGGTGTCTCGATTCCTCACCGATTCGCGTTCGCAGCCCGATCCGGTCCTGCATTCCTTGTCCAATTTCTATCGTGAGGAATTCATCAAGTGCCAGCGGTGCCTCGATGCACAGCGCGAGTTCTATTCGGAGCGTGCGATCAACGAGGTGGAGCGGGCGTTGACGAAGGTCATGTCGCAACTCGATCGGCTGTGCGCCACGGCTGAGGCTGACAAGGTGGTCAGCCGCCTCCTCCAGCAATTCGATACCGTCGCCCGCCTCTCCGCCTGGTCCGATCCCCGACATATTCACTGACGCACACCCTCGACGCGCTCCGACACGATCTGCTGGCCGTCGTCCATGCCGCGCTTGCCGCAGCCGACGCCGGGCGGCTGGTGGGGGAGGCGCGTGCGGCGGCTGACGTCGGTCGGCGCCTGCGGTCCGCAGCCGCGGTGGACGTCATCGCGGCCGGCAAGGCTGCCGGGCGGATGCTGGCTGCGTTCGTCACGGGGGCGCCCGTTCCGTTGCGGCGCGTGGTCGGCATTGGTCCGGTGGCGCCTGAGGATCTCCCAGCCACAGCGCGCTGGTATCCGGCGCCCCATCCCGTGCCCGATGAACGCAGCGCGGCTGCCGCGCGCGCCGCGCTCGACGTCGCACACGCCGCCGGTGCGAGCGACCTGCTCGTCGTGCTGCTCTCGGGCGGCGCGTCCGCGATGATGGCGCTCCCGGCCGAGGGCGTGACGCTTGCCGACACGCAGACGACCTCCGCCGCGTTGCTCGGTCGGGGCGCCGAGATTCATGACCTGAATGCGGTGCGGAAGCATCTCTCGGCGATCAAGGGGGGTCAGCTCGCGGCGGCCACACGCGGGTCCGTCTTGACGCTCGCGCTCTCGGACGTGGTCGGCGACGACCTCTCGGCGATCGGCTCGGGGCCGACAGTCCCCGACGACACGACGTTTGGCGATGCGCTCGCGGCGCTCGACCGGTATGGCGGACGCGCACAGTTTCCGGCGTCGGTGGTCACTCGCTTCACGCGCGGCGCGTCCGGCGCGATTGCCGACACGCCGAAGCCCGGCGACCCACGCCTCGCGCGCGCAGCGGCCCATGTCGTCGGGGGGCTCCGTACGGCGGTGGCCGGGGCGTACGCAGCGGCGGAGCAGCGCGGCTACACGGTGCACGTGCTCGAGCGGCCGCTGGTCGGAGAAGCACGTCTCGCGGCGCACGAGCTCCTCACGGCAGCGAAAGCGTACGTAGGGCGGGTCCCGCCGAGCGCGCATGTAGGGCGGAGCTCGCCGAGCGCGGCGTCAGGCGTGCGAGGCAGCTCCGCCGGACCGATCTGCATCCTCGCTGGCGGCGAGACGACGGTGCACACGACAGGCGCCGGCAAGGGCGGCCGCAATCAGGAATGCGCGCTCGCGATGGCGCGCGAGCTCGACGCGCTGGGCGCAGCGGTTGTGGCCGCGAGCGTGGACACCGACGGCATCGACGGTCCGACCGACGCCGCCGGGGCGGTGGTCGACAGCACGACGCTGGCGCGCGCGGAAGCCGCCGATATCGGTCCGCCCGAGCGCTTTCTCGAGGAGCACACCAGCTACGTGTTCTTCGATGAGCTGAACGACCTGATCCGCACCGGCCCGACGGGGACGAACGTCGGCGACCTGCAGGTCATACTAGTCGGTAGCCGGTAGCCGGTAGCCGGTAGCTGGTAGTCGGTAGTTGGTAGTTGACATCGATGCATTCGCGCGACGAACTGCTCAATCTCATTCGCGAGAAGGTCCATCATCCTGCGAGCGCGCGCGAGCTCGTGCAGCTGCTCCGCATTCCGCGCGAAGAACGCCCGAGCTTCACACGCCAACTGAAGTCCCTCGCGACCGAAGGGGTGTTGCTCCAGATCCGCGGCAACCGGTTCGGCCTCGCCGAAAAGATGGACCTCGTCGCGGGCCGCCTGCAGACCAGTCCAGGCGGGTTCGGCTTCGTCGTTCCCGAGCACGTCCATCTGGCGCAGCGCGACGGCAGGCCCTTCGACGGCGCTCAGGGCAGGCGTGACGTGTACGTCGCTGCCGGCAATCTGATGGAAGCGATGCACGGCGACCGCGTCGTCGCGCGCGTCGAGCGGCAGACGGCGCGCGGACCCGAGGGGCGCATCATCCGCATCCTGCAGCGGAGCAACGAGACGGTCGTCGGGCGCTTCGAGCTCGATGCAGCGGGGCTCGGCTACGTGGTGCCGTTCGACCGCCGCGTGCTGACCGACATTCACGTGCCGACGGGGCAGTGGTCGTCGGCCGAGCCGGGCAACATGGTCGTCGTGGAGATCACCCGCTGGCCCACGGCCACGCGGGGCCCCATCGGGCATGTCGTCGAGGTCCTGGGACGGATCGACGAGCCCGGCGTCGACACGCAGATCATCATCCGCAAGCACAGCATTCCCGATGCGCACTCCGAGGAGGCGGTCGAAGAAGCACGGCGGCTGGGCGGCGCCGTCCGCGAGCGCGACCTCCGCGGGCGCACCGACTTCCGACGCGTCACGACCGTGACGATCGACGGCGAGCACGCCCGCGACTTCGACGACGCCATCACGATCGAGCGGCTGCCGAACGGGAACGACTGGCTTGGCGTGCACATCGCGGACGTCTCGCACTACGTGCGCGAGGGGAGCGCGCTCGACGAGGAGGCGTACGAGCGCGGCACCTCCGTCTACTTCCCCGAGCGCGCCGTGCACATGTTTCCGGCGGAGCTCGCGACCGGGCTGTGCAGCCTCAATCCGCAGGTCGATCGGCTCGTGCAGTCGTGCGTGATGGAAGTGGATCGCCGCGGCACGGTGGTGCGGTACGAGATCCACGACGGCGTGATCAACAGCGATGCGCGGATGACGTATACCGACGTCAACGCGATGCTGACCGACCGCGATCCGGACACCATGGCGCGCTACATCGAGCTGGTGCCGATGTTCGAGCTGATGCGCGAGCTGTTCGAGATTCTCCACGCGCGCCGCCGCCGGCGCGGCTCAATCGATTTCGACCTGCCCGAGACGGAGGTGATCCTGTCGGAGCTCGGCGAGATCGAGGCGATCATCCCCTCCGAGCGGAACGTCGCGCACCGGCTCATCGAGGAGTTCATGCTCCTCGCCAATGAAACGGTCGCCGCCCACCTGGTCGCGCACGGCGCCCCGGCGCTCCATCGCGTGCACGAGCCGCCCGACCCGAAGAAGGTCGAGGACTTCGAGGCGTTCATCACGACGCTCGGCTACAGTCTCGCCGCGCACGGCCACGCGCTCCGCCCGAAGCACTTCCAGAAGCTGATCGATCGCATGCGCGGCACGCCCGAGGAGCGGCCGATCGCCGCCCTGATGCTGCGGACGATGCAGAAGGCGAAGTACGACGCGACGCCGCTGGGGCACTTCGGGCTCGCCTCGGAGCACTACACGCACTTCACCTCGCCGATCCGCCGCTACCCCGATCTCGTCGTCCACCGGATGCTTCGCGAGTCGCGGCGCGGGGCCATCTCGGACGCGCGGCGCGAGGAGCTCGAGGAAGACCTGCCGGAAGTCGCGCGCCACACCTCGGAGATGGAGCGGCGGGCCGACGAGGCCGAACGCGAGCTCCTGCAGTGGAAGAAGGTGCGCTTCATGGCCGACAAGGTCGGCGACGAGTACCACGGCTACATCACCGGGGTCGCACCGTTCGGCCTCTTCGTCGAGCTGATCGAGCACTTCGTCGAGGGGCTCGTCCACATCTCCAGCATGGCGGACGACTACTACCGGTACGTGGAGCAGCAGCACCAGCTTCGAGGCGAGAACACGAAGCGGGTGTACCGTCTGGGTGACAAGGTGCTCGTACAGGTCGTACGCGTGGACATGGAGCGGCGGCAGGTCGATCTCGGGCTGGTGGAGATTCTGGAGGCGGTGCGCCGCGAGGTGCCGGCGCGCCCGATCAGGAGCAAGGTGGCGCCCAAGCGCGAGCGCAGCCGCGCCCAGCGGCCCGGACGGCGCGAGCGCGCGGGGCGCCGGCGGGGCCGGCGTTAGGACTTCTCGGGTCCTTCCTTCAGCGAATCCTTGAAATTCCGGATGCCGCGGCCGATCCCGCGCCCGATCTCCGGCAGACGGTTCGCCCCGAAGATCAGAATGATGATCGCGAGGATGATGAGGAGCTCCGGAATTCCGATGCGGCCCATACGTTGCAATTGTACCATGGGATCTCAACTGCACTCATGGTGAGGCTCCTCACGTCGACCACGCTGGCCGTTGCCGCCGTTGCGGCCTTGGGGGCGCAGCAAGAAGGGGGTCCTGCGCAATTTTCGTCGCAGGTCCAGCTCGTGGAGGTCTACGCGACCCTCACCGACCAGAAGGGGCAGCTCGCGACCGGTCTCCGGCGCGAGGACTTCGAGGTCTACGAAAACAATCAGCTGCAGGAGATTTCGGCGTTCGCCGCCGGCGAGTTCCCACTGACGGTCGCGCTCGGCGTCGATCGAAGCTGGAGCATGGCGGGCGAGCGGCTGCGGCTGGCGAAGCAGGCGTCGCAGGCGTTTCTGCGCGCGCTGAAGCCGGCGGACCGCTCGATGGTCGTCGCCATCAGCAGCGAAACGGACGTCATCGCGCCGCTCACCATGGATCGCGTCAATCAGGAACGTGCGATTGCGGCGCTCGATCCCTGGAGCACTACCGCGCTCCATGACGCGATGATCGCGGCACTGGATCGGCTGGAGCCGGAGCCGGGGCGGCAGGCGCTCGTGGTGTTTTCCGACGGCGAGGACCGCTACAGCCGCGCGACCGCGGCCGAAGTGCTCGAGCGCGCGCGGCGCAGCAACGCGCTGATCTACCCGATCGCAATCGGCCGCACCCGGCCGCCGCTGCTGGCCGAGCTCGCGGTGGTGACGGGCGGCCGGTCGTTCCTGCTGCGCGAGATTCGCGATCTCGAGAAGACGCTCGGCGAGGTGGCGCGCGAACTGCGCTATCAGTACCTGCTCGGCTACGCACCTGCCTCCGCGATCGATCCCAACACGCACGAGTGGCGGTCGATCCGCGTCGTGGTCAAGCGCCCCGGGGTCCGCGTGCGCGCTCGCGACGGGTACATGACGTGAGCCGGCATCCTGTCGTCCTGGCCCTGTTCGGTGATGCGGCCGCGGCCGCCGAGGCGGCGCGTGCGCTGCGCGCCCTCGGCGTGGCGCCGAAACGCGTGTCGATTGTCGCGCGCAGCCACGACGAGGAAGGCGTCGTTGCGCGCGCCTCTGACGCATCCCCGGGGTCGGAGCTGGAAGATTCAAATCCCGCCTCGCAAGTCGGCGAGCTCGGCGCGCATCTGCTCGCCGCGATCGCGCTCGTCATGCCGGGCATCGGTCCGATCGTGGCGGACGGCCCGCTGGCGGCCGGGCTTGGCGAGGCGGCCGGGCACCTGGCGGGCGGCCTGGGTCGCGCGCTGGAGCATGCCGGGCTTCCACGCGCGGAGGCGCACGAATGGGAAGCGCAGATTCGCGGCGGCGCGTTCCTCGTCGGCGCCCATGTGACGCCGTCGGACGTCGAAAAGGTACAGGACGTGCTCGTGCGTGCCGGCGGCCGGCGTCTGGCCGTCGGGACTTGGCAGGATTGACCTAGGCAGCTGCCTGGAGTACCAGTTGCGGGCCAGGTTCCGGTCGGCGAGAATGAATCTGTCCTGTTCGGCGGCCTAGCCGTCGCGCTCGCGAACGGGGATGTCAGCACAGCAGACGCGCCAGTCATTTGACGAGATGGCCGCTCCCGGTCATCTGAGACTGCGACTCGATCAGGGTCGTGCAGTCGAGGTGCGCTTCCAGTTCGAGGAGCCGGAACGGCGGCGCGTGAGCGCGGTCGGCGCGTCGATCATCGGCCACGCCGCCTTCATCGGCCTCTGGGCCGTCATCCTCTGGGTCGTTCCCGATCCCATCCGGGAGGCGATCCTTCCGGATTCACTGCCGCGCCAGATCGTCTGGCTGGCCGAGCCCGGTCCCGGTGGTGGCGGTGGCGGCGGCAATCAGCGGCCGGAGCCGCCGAAGCCGGCCGAGCTGCCCGGCAAGCAGGAAATTTCTGTTCCGACGCCGAAACCGGAACCTGTTCCGGAACCGCCCAACCCTGAGGAGGCACCCATCGAGCAGCTGACCATTCCCGCGCAGACGATGGCCGCCGCGCAGGAGGCGTCGGTCGGGGTGCTCGAGTCGGGCGACGTGTCGTCGCAGTCGACCGGATCCGGCCGCGGCACGGGCGCCGGATCGGGCCAGGGCTCCGGGCTCGGGCAGGGGAGCGGCGGCGGCACCGGCGGCGGCGTCTACCGGCCGGGCAGCGGCGTCGTGAACCCGCGCCTGGTTCGCGAGGTGAAGCCGCAGTACACCGCCGATGCGATGCGCGCCAAGATTCAGGGCACGGTGCTCCTCGAATGCATCATCCTTCCCGACGGCAGCGTGGGCCGCGTCGACGTGGTCAAGTCCCTGGACCCGACGTTCGGCCTCGATGCCGAAGCCGTCAAGGCGGCCAAGCAGTGGCGGTTCGTGCCCGGCACGCGCTTCGGCGAGCCGGTGGCCGTCCTCGTCACCATCGAGCTCACCTTTACGCTCCGATAGTCCCCGCGTGCGGAGTATTGCGCGCCGGGGTGCTAGAATCGGCCGCACGTACCGCTTTCTCGCAAAGGAGCGTCTATGCGCGGTTGCATGCTGTTCGTCGTGGGCCTCACGGTCGGCGTGACCATGCAGGCCCTTGCGGCCCAGAACATGACCCCGAACCGGGGTCTGATCGGTCTGAATCACGTCGGGGTTGCCGTTCCGAACCTGAACGAGGCAGTCACCTATTACACGAAGACGCTGGGTTTCCCCGAGGCGTTCCGCAGCCTCGACGAGCAGGGGCAGCCCCGCCTCGTGTACGTGCACATCACCCGCAACACGTTCGTCGAGCTGCAGCCGGGCAAGCCGGGTGCGCCCGCGATGATCAATCACCTGGGCATCCAGGTCGAGAAGATGCAGCCGGTGATCGACATGTTCAAGAAGCGCGGCGTCAACGTGTCGGACAGCCGCGTCAGCCCGACGAAGGCGGTGCTGTCGAACATCACCGATCCCAACATGATCCGCA
This sequence comes from Acidobacteriota bacterium, assembly GCA_016184455.1. GTDB lineage: Bacteria > Acidobacteriota > Vicinamibacteria > Vicinamibacterales > UBA2999 > MELF01. The sequence goes on along the minus strand of JACPCS010000140.1, from coordinate 69,970 downwards.
TCGAGCTTGCCGAGCTGGTGCCGGAGTCGCAGCACTACCAGTCGATCCAGAAGTGGAACTGAGCGTAGGGTCCGGCTGACGCCGGACACGACGTACCCCTGCGTCGATCTATGCTGCGGCCATGGTGGCGACGCAGAAGTTCGTGATCTCGACGAAGGGGCAGGGCGACGCGAAGGACATCACCGAGAAGGTGGCGGCGGCGGTCTCCGCCTCGAACGCACGATCGGGGACCGCGACGGTCTTCGTGATCGGGTCGACCGCGGGCATTACGACGATCGAGTTCGAGCCCGGCGCGATTGCGGATCTGAACCGCGTGCTCGAGCGGCTCGCGCCCCGCGACGCCGACTATCAGCACCACCTGCGCTGGGGCGACGACAACGGATCGAGCCACGTGCGGGCGGCGCTGCTGGGGCCGTCCGTGACGGTCCCGTTCGTCGATGGCGCGCTGACGCTCGGCGCGTGGCAGCAGCTGATGCTGCTCGAGCTCGACACGCGGCCGCGGCGGCGTGAGGTCGTCGTGCAGATCGTGGGGGAGTGAGCTACCGCGACGACGGCCCCTGTCGCTCTTTCTGCAGCTGCTCCAGATAGTTCTTCTCGGTTCGCTCGACCGCCGCGCGGAATCCCTCGGGATCCACGAACCGGGACGGGTTATAGGCATCTTCCGGCTTGTACTTCTCGTGCAGGCGGAACTGCCCCGCGTGTGACGACAGGAAGACGTCGATCGTCATCTGCTTCTGCCGCGCGACCGTGCGCGCGTAGTCCTCGACGATGGTCGGATAGCCTGGGGACTTGAGGAGCTGGACGCCCTCGTTGATGCCGGCCGTGTTGATGATGCCGACGCGGTAGTCGCGCCCGCCCTCGCGCACGGTGAAGGTGAAGCTGGTCGCGCCCTTGGTGTGGCCCGGATGATGGTGGGCCGTCAGCTCGGTCGAGCCCAGCCGGACCTTGTCGCCGTCCTTGAGCCGCTGGTCGATCTTCACCGGCTCGTACACCGTGCCGCGCCCCTTCGGGAAGAACCGGAAATCGGAATTGCCGCCGTCCTCGAGCACGGGGACGTCGGCCTCGTGCATCAGCATGCGCGCGCCCGTCAGGCGTTTGATCGCCGCCATCCCGCCGACGTGGTCCCAGTGGCCGTGCGTCGCCAGCAGCAGCTTGATGTCGGCGAACCGGAACCCGAGCGACTCGATATTCGATCGGATCATCGGGACGGAGCTTCCCACGCCGGTGTTGATCAGCATGTGTCCCTGATCGGTCGTGATGAGATACGACGACAGGTCGTAGGTGCCGACGTAGTAGACGTTGCCGACGATCCGGAGTCCGGGAAACGGTCGCGTCCATGCCTCGTTGGTGACGGGCGGTTCCTTGAACGTCTGCGCCGTGATGGCGGCAACGCCGAGCAAGGCCAGGATGGATACGGCGGCGGCAGGCTTCTTCAACATGCGGCGGATTATAGGTCCGGCTCGAGCCGGACGCCACGTACACAGAAAAGGCGGGTCCGCGGCTCGATACCGCCGCGGGACCCGCCCTACGTGCCTGAGGCCTGGGGCCTGGGGCCTAGTACATCCCGCCCATGCCGCCGCCGTGCGGCATCGCAGGGGCTTCCCTCTTCTCCTCGGGGATCTCGGAGACGAGCGCCTCGGTGGTGAGCAGGAGCGACGCGATCGACGCGGCGTTCTGCAGCGCCGAGCGGACGACCTTCGCCGGATCGATGACGCCCGCCGCGACGAGGTCCTCGTAGGTGTCGGTCTGCGCGTTGAAGCCTTCGTCCTGCTTCATCTCGCGGACACGCGACACCACGATCGACCCCTCCTGGCCGGCGTTCTGGGCGATCCAGCGCATCGGCTCCTCGAGCGCGCGCCTGACGATCTGCAGCCCGACGAGCTGATCGCCCGCGAGCTTCAGATTGTCGAGCGCCTTCGCGCCGCGGAGCAGTGCCACGCCGCCGCCGGGCACGATGCCCTCCTCGACGGCCGCCTTGGTCGCGTGCATCGCGTCCTCGACGCGCGCCTTCTTCTCCTTCATCTCGGTCTCGGTAGCCGCGCCGACCTTGATCACCGCGACGCCGCCCACGAGCTTGGCGAGCCGCTCCTGGAGCTTCTCGCGGTCGTAGTCCGAGGTCGTCTCCTCGATCTGCGCGCGAAGCTGCTTGACGCGTCCTTCGATGGCCGCCTTCGTGCCGGCGCCCTCGACGATCGTCGTGTTGTCCTTGTCGATGGTGATCTTCTTGGCCGTCCCGAGATCCTCGAGCTTGAGGCTCTCGAGCTTGATGCCGAGGTCCTCGGTGATCGCTTTGCCCCTGGTGAGGATGGCGATGTCCTCGAGCATTTGCTTGCGGCGGTCGCCGAAGCCGGGCGCCTTCACGGCCGCCGCGTGCAGCGTGCCGCGCAGCTTGTTGACGACGAGCGTGGCGAGCGCCTCGCCCTCGACGTCCTCGGCGATGATGAGGAGCGGCTTGCCGAGGCGGGCCACCTGCTCGAGCACCGGCAGGAGGTCCTTCATGGAGCTGATCTTCTTCTCGTGGATCAGAACGACCGGATTCTCCAGCACGACCTCCATGCGCTCGGCGTCGGTCACGAAGTAGGGCGACAGGTACCCTCGGTCGAACTGCATGCCTTCGACCACGTCAAGCGACGTTTCGAGCGTCTTGGCTTCTTCGACGGTGATGACGCCGTCCTTGCCGACCTTTTCCATGGCGTCGGCGATGATCTTCCCGATCGTTTCGTCGCTGTTGGCGGAGATCATCCCGACCTGGGCGACCATGTTGCCCGAGACCGGCCGCGACATCTTTCTGATCGAGTCAACGACCGCCTCGACCGTCTTCTCGATGCCGCGCTTGACCTCCATCGGGTTGGCGCCGGCCACCACGTTCCTGGCGCCCTCGCGGTAGATCGCCTGCGCCAGCACGGTCGCCGTGGTCGTCCCGTCGCCTGCGGTGTCAGAGGTCTTGCTCGCCACCTCGCGCACCATCTGCGCGCCCATGTTCTCGAGCGGATCCTTGAGGTCGATCTCCTTGGCGACCGTCACGCCGTCCTTGGTGATCGTGGGGGACCCGAACTTCTTGTCGAGCACTACGTTGCGCCCCTTGGGCCCGAGCGTCACCTTCACCGCGTCGGCCAGCGCGTTGACGCCGCGCAGGATCGCCTGCCGCGACTGCTCGCCGTAAACAATCTGCTTTGCCATCGATGTTTGCTCCCTGACCTGGGCGGACCTGAACGTCCGCCTCTACTTCGTGCTGTCGAGGACGGCCAGCACCTCGTCCTCACGCATGATGAGGTACTCCGCGCCGTCGATCTTGATCTCCTGGCCCGAGTACTTCCCGAAGAGGATGGTGTCGCCATCCTTGACGTCGAGCGGCTGCCGCGTGCCGTCGTCGCGGACCTTGCCCTGCCCGACGGCGATCACCTTGCCCTGCTGCGGCTTTTCCTTGGCGGTATCGGGGATGATGATCCCGCCGACCTTCTGCTCGCCCTCCTCGAGGCGCTGGACAATGATGCGGTCGTGTAGCGGTCTGACTTTCATCTGTGTCGACTCCAACAACTGCGGAGGCCTGAAGGCCTCCGCCTACCTTGGATCTCAGTGGATGCGGGGGCGACGCCCGCAAAGGCCGTTAGCAGTCGCCCAAGCCAACTGCTAATTCTATTGGGCATGAAAAAACGGTGTCAAGCGGCATTCGCGCGCTCGCACTTCCGCCTCCGCGCTCGGCGCTTCGGCGGACGAGTCGGCCAGCCGGGGCTTCAGGCGGATCGCCGCTCTGTCTACCGGAACGGCTTGGCGCCGTTCCTCAGGTGATGCTCGGTGAGCTTGCGGCTCAGCGTGTTGCGGTGCATGCCGAGCAGGTCGGCGGCCCTGCAGAGATTGCCGTCGGCCTTGGCCAGCACGTGCGCGATGAAGCGCTTCTCGAACTCCCGCTGCGCGTCCTCGTAGCGGACGCCGCGCGTCACCAGGTCATCGATCAGCCGTTCGAGCTGCTCGCGCAAGGCGATCACTCGAGCTCCCTCCCGACGAGACGCCGGAACGCTTCACGGTACTTCTCGCGCGTCCGCGCCACCACCTCGTCGGGCAGCGAGGGCACGGGCGGCTGCTTGTTCCAGTGAATCTGCTCCAGATAATCGCGCACGTATTGCTTGTCGAAACTCACCTGCGGCCGGCCGGCATTGTACAGGTCTCTGGGCCAGTAGCGTGAAGAATCCGGCGTCATCACCTCATCGATGAGCAAGACCGTGCCGTCGGGCGTGAGCCCGAATTCGAACTTCGTATCCGCAAGCAGGATGCCGCACCGCTCGGCGTGCGCCGTGCCGAACGCGTACAGCTGCATCGTGAGCGACTTCAGCCGCTCGAGGAGCGGCGCGCCGACCAGACGCGCGGCCTCGGCCTCGCTGATGTTGACGTCGTGACCGGTGGTCTCCTTCGTCGCGGGGGTGAAGATCGGCTCGGGCAGGCGGTCCGACTCGCGCAGACCCGGCGGCAGCGGCACGCCGCACACCGCGCCGCTGGCGAGGTAATCCTTCCAGCCCGAGCCGGCCAGGTATCCGCGGGCGACGCACTCGATCGGCACCGGGTTCGTCTTGCGGACGATCATCGAGCGGCCCGCGAGAATGTCGGCGTGACGACCGAGTTCCGGCGGATACCGCCCGACGTCGGTTTCGAGCACGTGATTCGGCACGATGTGTGTCGTGGCGTCGAACCAGAAGGCCGAGAGCTGCGACAGCACCTTCCCCTTGTCGGGAATCCCCGTGCCGAGCACGTGGTCGAACGCCGAGTCCCGCACCTTGCCGCGCCGATGCGGAGCGAGCCCATTGAGTCGTGTGTCGAGCAGGAGGGACACGGGTGCGCGAGGAGCGCTGGAATCTTACCCCAAGGCGCACACCGCACGCGTCTGGGCCGAAACCGTACGCAACAGTACCGGTCGTCCACATACGAGGGCCTGATATATTGTGGTACCTCCGGAATCTCACAGTGCACGCGCGTACGCTCCTCGTGTCGCTGCTGGCCGCGGTGGTTTTTGCGTGGTTCCTGAGCCACGCAAACCTGGCGGAAGTGTGGGCGCAGGTGCGGCAGGCGCGCGTCGATCTGCTGATCGCCAGCTTCGGCGCCGTCGTCGTGACCTATGTCATCCGCGCCTGGCGCTGGCAGTACCTGCTGAAGCCGATCGGACCGACGCGCTTCCGCAGCGCGTTCCGCGCGACGGTGATTGGATTCGCCGCACTCGGTGTGCTGCCGGCGCGCGCCGGCGATGTGCTGCGCCCGTATCTGCTGGCGCGGCAGGAAGGGCTCAGCGTGTCGGCCACCTTCGCCACGATTCTGCTCGAGCGCGTGCTCGATCTGGTGGCGGTGCTCGTGCTGCTCGCCATCTACGTGTGGTGGATCGCGGATCGGTCGGTCATCCCGCCGGCGCTGCTCCGGCCGATCGAAGTGTCGTCGGCCGTCGCAGCGGGCGTGGTGATCGTGCTGCTGGCCATCATGTGGGTGCTCGCCACACATCCGGAGCGGATCGGGGCCGTCGTGCTGACCGCCGGGCGCGTGCTGCCGCATGCGATCGCGGAGCGGCTGTCGAACCTGGCGCGCACCTTCAGCAGCGGGTTTGCCGCCGCCCGCGACCCCCGCGGCCTCGCGGCGGCCCTCGCCTGGTCGTTCCCGCTGTGGGTTGCGATCTCGGCGGAAGTCTGGCTCGTCACGGTCGCGTTCGACATTGCGATGCCGTTCGCGGGCACGTTCCTCGTCCAGGCGCTGCTCGTCATCGGCGTCGCCGCGCCGACGCCCGGCGCCGTCGGCACGTACCACGAGGCCTACCGCATCGGCGTCACGACGTTCTTCGGGGCCGCCGAGGACGCGGCCGTCGCGGCGGCGATCGTGACGCACGCGATCTCGTACTTTCCGGTCATTCTGATCGGTCTGCTCTTCATGATTCAGGACGGCCTCAGTCTTGGACGGCTGCGCGAGCTGACGGGACGCGCGCCGGCCGTCCCGACGCAGGAGACGGCCTCCGAGGAGGTGGCGGACACCCATGAAATGTCCGTTCTGCGGTCATCTGGGCGATAAGGTCGTCGACTCGCGCGAGAGCAAGGAAGGCGAGGTCATCCGCCGCCGCCGCGAGTGTCTCGACTGCGGGCGCCGCTTCACCAGCTACGAGCGGATCGACGAGATCCCGTATATGGTGATCAAGAAAGACGGCAGCCGCGAGCGCTTCGAGCGGCAGAAGCTGATTGCGGGGCTGCTCAAGGCGTGCGAGAAGCGGCCCGTGAGCGTCGCGGCGGTCGAAGCGGTAGCCGACCGCGTCGAAGCGACCGTCCAGGAGCGGCCTGAGAAAGAGATGAAGACCGAGGAGATCGGCACGCTGGTGATGGAGGAGCTGAAGCGGCTCGACAAGGTCGCCTACGTCCGGTTCGCGTCCGTGTACCGGCACTTCCGCGACATCGGCGAGTTCATGACCGAGCTCAAGGACCTGCTGAATGCCAAGGAGTAGGCAGTAGGCAGTAGGCAGTAAACAGTACGCATGGCGCTCAGGCTGCGCGAGACCCCCGCCCGTCCCAAGCCGGTGGCGCCGCCGCCGCGGCGGAGCGCTGCGCCGCCCCGGCGCCGCCCGTTCCGCGACAACACGAGGCTGCTGCTGGCGGGCATCGCCGTGCTCGTCGCCGCGCTGGTGAGCCTGCTCGCGCTGGCCAGCCGCTCGGCAACGCTGGCGCCCGACTTTCTCACCGAGGTGGTGCTGTACGCGCTCTCGGCGACGAACCTCACGATTCTCGTCGCGCTCGGGTTCGTCCTCGCGCGCAACATCGTCAAGCTGCTCGTCGAAAAGCGGCGCGCGCTGCCGTTCGCGCACTTTCGCGCGAAGCTCGTCGCCGTGCTCCTCGGGATGACGCTCGTCCCGGCCGTCCTGGTCCTGCTCGTCGGGAGCGAGCTCATTCGCAACAGCGTCGACCGCTGGTTCAACGCGCCGATGGACGACGTCTTGTCCTCGGCCAACGCCATCGCCGGCGACTACTACCAGGAACGGCAGCGGCTCGTCGGCGCCGAGGCCGAGCGCCTGGCGCGCGCGCTCGGCGGACTCGACCTCGCCTCGTCACCGGCGGCCGCCGTGCGCGCGGTGGTCGCGCAGGACGTCGAACAGCAGCGGCTCGGGCGCGTCGATGTCTATCGCCTGGAGTCCGCCGCGGGGGTCGAGCGGCCGCTGCTCATTCCGGTCGTGGACGTTCGGAACCCGTCGCTGCCGGCGCCGCCGACCAGCGGCTCGACCCTGCGTCTGGCGGAACAGGCTGCGGGCGGTGGCGACACGACGCCGTCCGTTCAGCAGCTGCCCGACGGCGGCGACCTCATTCAGACGGCGATCGCGATCCCCTCCTCCGGCAACGCGCGGCCGCAGGGCGTGATCGTCGCGAGCGAGTACATTGCCAGCGCCTTCGCCACACGGGCGCGGCGGATGACGCAGGCGTACGAAGACTATCAGCAGCTGCGCGTGCTCAAGCAGCCGCTGGCGGGCGTCTATCTGTCGTTCTTCCTGATGCTGACGCTGATGATCCTCGTGGCCGCCACGTGGATGGGCCTCTACATCGCCAAGCGCATCACCCGGCCCGTGCAGATGCTGGCGGCGGCCGCCAACGAGATCGGCGCCGGTCACCTCGATCACCGGGTCGAGCCGGAGACGCGCGACGAGTTCGGATCGCTCATCGAAGCGTTCAACCGGATGGCCTCGGATCTGTCGACGAGCCGCCGGCGGCTGGAGCGGTCGTCGATCGAGCTGGAGCACAAGCACCGCGACGTCGAGGCGCGCCGGCGGTACGTCGAGACGATCCTGGAGCGGATCGCGACCGGCGTGGTGTCGGTCGACACCGGCGGCCGCGTCCGGACGCTCAACTCGGCGGCCGCCCGCCTGCTCGGACTCGCTGCCACGGTCTGCGGCCTGCCGGTGCAGAGCGCCTTCGGTTCGCCCGAGCTCAGGCCGCTCGCGATCCTGATCGACGAGGCGGCGCGCAGCCGCGAAGAGGCGCTGCCGCAGGAAGTCGCCATCGTCCGCGACGGCCGCGAGCTGCACCTGGCGGTGATGACGACGCCGCTCCGCCGCGAGGACGGCGTGTCGGACGGCCTGGTGCTGGTCATCGACGACGTGACGCCGCTCATCCGGGCGCAGAAGGTGGCGGCGTGGCGCGAGGTGGCGCGGCGCCTGGCGCACGAGATCAAGAACCCGCTCACGCCCATTCAGCTGTGCGCCGAACGGTTGCGCCGGCACTTCACCGGAGCGCCGGAGCAGACGCGCGCGCTCGTCGACGAATGCACCGGCACGATCGTCGGCGAGGTGGAATCGCTCAAGGGGCTGGTCGACGAGTTCTCGCAGTTTGCGCGGATGCCGGCCCCGCGCGCGATGGCCACCGATCTGCACGCGCTCCTCACCGACGTGCTGGGGCTCTACCGCGGCATTCTGACGGACGTGGAGCTGCGCCCGCGCTTTGCGGAGCAGTTGCCGCGCGTCTCGGTGGATCCCGAGCAGATCCGCCGCGTCCTGATCAATCTGATCGACAACGCCGTCGAGGCGATGGAGCAGCGCGGGGTCATCGACATCGAAACGCACCACGCGCCCGCCGAGAACCTGGTCCGTATCGTGGTCGCCGACGACGGCCCCGGCATTTCAGCGAGCGAGCGCGAGAAGCTGTTCCTGCCGTACTACTCCACCAAGAAGCGCGGCAGCGGACTCGGTCTCGCCATCGTGCGGCGGATCGTCGCCGAGCACGGCGGCAGCATCGACGTGACCGACAACACGCCGCGGGGGACGCGGTTCGCCATCGAGCTCCCCTGTTGAACCGGGAGATGCCATCCATTCTGATCGTGGACGACGAGCCGGGGGTTCGCAGCGCGCTCGGGGGCGTGCTGCGCGACGAGGGATACGAGGTCGACGCCGTCGACACCGGCGAGGCGTGCCTGGAGCGGCTGGGCCGCCAGGCGTACGACGTGGTGGTGCTCGACATCTGGCTGCCGGGGATGGACGGCCTCGACACGCTGGCCCGCATGCGCGAGCGGCAGATCGACTCGCAGGTCGTGATCATCTCCGGCCACGGCAACATCGAGTCGGCCGTGCGCGCGATCAAGATGGGCGCGTTCGACTTCGTCGAAAAGCCGCTCTCGCTCGAGAAGACCGTGCTGGTCGTCCGCAACGCGCTGCGACAGCGGAGCCTCGAGGCCGAGAACCGCGCGCTGCGCGCGCGCGTCGACGCGCAGCACACGATGGTCGGCGAGAGCTACGCGATGGTGAAGCTCCGCGAACAGGTCGCGATGGCGGCGCCGACCAACGGCCGCGTGCTGATCTTCGGCGAAAACGGCACGGGCAAGGAGCTCGTGGCGCGCAACATCCATCAGTTGAGCCGCCGGAGAACCGGTCCCTTCGTCGAGGTCAACTGCGCGGCGATTCCCGAAGACCTCATCGAGAGCGAGCTGTTCGGCCACGTGCGCGGAGCGTTCACGGGAGCGGTCGCCGATCGCCGCGGCAAGTTCGAGCTGGCGCACGGCGGGACGATCTTCCTCGACGAGATCGCCGACATGAGCCTGAAGACGCAGGCGAAGGTGCTGCGCGTGCTGCAGGAGCAGGTGATGGAGCCGGTCGGCGGGTCGGCGCGCATTCGCGTCGACGCCCGCGTACTGGCCGCCACCAACAAGGACCTCACCGCCGAAATCCGTACCGGCCGCTTCCGCGAGGACCTCTACTTCCGTCTGAATGTCGTGCCGATCTTCGTGCCGCCGCTCCGCGACCGCCAGGAGGATGTCCCGCTCCTCGCCGACCACTTCATGGCGATGCTGGCGCGGGAGTATGGACGCCGGCCGAAGACGTTCGACGCCGACGCGATCGTCGCGCTCCGCCAGTACGCCTGGCCCGGCAACGTCCGCGAGCTGCACAACGTCGTCGAGCGGCTGATGATCATGGTGCCGGGCGATCGCATCTCGTCGCGCGACCTGACGTTCCTCGATCGGGGCGGCGTCACCGCCGATGCGCGTCCGGTCGACACCGGCGCGTCGATGCCGCTCCACGAGGCGCGCGACCGGTTCGAGCGCGACTACATCCTGCGGGCGCTCGCCGCGCAGCAGGGCAACATCTCGCGCACGGCCGAGGCGCTCGGGATCGAGCGCAGCAATCTGTACCGGAAGATGCGCGGCTTCGGGATTGCGCCATCGCGGCGAGGGGAGGATGAGGAGATCGCGTGAGAATCGCTGATATCCCCACGCCGGCGCTCGTCGTCGACCTCGCCGCCATGACGCGCAATATCGAGCGCATGGCGGCGTTCTTCCGTACGGGGCCGTGCCGCCTCCGGCCGCACTTCAAGGCCCACAAGACACCCGAGATTGCGCGCCGGCAGCTTGCGGCGGGCGGCTGCACCGGCCTGACGTGCGCGACCGTTGGCGAAGCCGAACGTGCCGCTGATCTCTGCGACGACATCCTGCTCGCCAACGAGCCGGTCGGGCCGGGCAAATGCGAGCGGCTGGGCGCGCTCGCGCGCCGAGTGGCGGTGACGGTGGCGGTCGATTCGACTGCGGCGCTCGAGGCGATCGCGGCGGCTGCGACGCGCGCGGGCGTGACGATCGGCGTGCTCGTCGACGTCAACGTCGGGCAGATGCGCTGCGGCGTCGCGCCGGGGGACGAGGCACTGCGGCTGGCCCGGCGCGTCGCGGGGACCAAGGGTATCGCTCTGCGCGGGTTGATGGGGTATGAAGGCCACCTCCAGCCGGTGGCCGACCGCGCCGAGCGTGAGGCGGGTGCGCATCGTGCCATGGAGGGGCTGGTGGCCACGGCCCGCCGGCTCCGCGAGACCGGCCTCCCGTGTGACATCGTGTCCGCCGGGGGGACCGGCACCTACGACATCAGCGGCCGCATCGAGGGCATCACGGAGATCCAGGCGGGCTCGTATGTGCTGATGGACAGCGATTACGGCCGTCTGGATGTACCGTTCGAGCAGGCGTTCTGGGTGCTGGGCACCGTCATCAGTCGTCCCGATCCGACGCGCTCGGTCGCCGACTGCGGCCACAAAGCGATGACGAAGGACCACGGACTTCCGACCGTCCGCGGCATCGAGGGGGCGATCGTGGCGGCGCTCAACGACGAGCACGCCATGATCGCGCTGCCGGCCGGGGCGTCATTGAACGTGGGCGATCGGATTTACCTGCGACCGTCACACACAGATCCCACGATCAATCTGCACGACGTCCTGTACGCCGTCGAGGACGACGCCGTGATTGACGTCTGGCCTATCGCCGCACGCGGCTACCCGGAGCACCGCTATCCGAGTAGTGCGCGTACCGCCAGAAACAGCACTGACGGGCAGAGCAGGCAGCCCAGGCCCGTATAGAACGTCGCCGTCATCGCGCCGTACGGGACGAGCTTGGGATCGGTGGCCGCCAGGCCGCCGCTGACGCCGCTCGTCGTGCCCATCAGACCGCCGAAGACCATCGCCGTCTGCGGGTTGTCCAGACCGATGACGCGGGCGGCAAAGGGCGTCGCCGTCATCACCAGGATCGATTTGGTGAGGCCCGCCGCGATGCTCAGGGCAATCAGCTCGGAGCTCGCTCCAATCGCGGCGCCGGTGATCGGCCCAACGATGAACGTGTTGGCGCCGGCGCCGAGCGTGGTGATGCTGACGGGGTCGCGGTAGCCGAAGATCCAGCCGATCGCCCCGCCCACGATGAAGCTGCCGACCACGCCGACGAGCAGCGAGACGGTGCCCGAAACGCCGGCCTTCTTGATCTCGGCGATATCGACGCCGTACGCCGTGGCAATCACGGCGAAATCCCGCAGCATGGCGCCGCCGAGCAGCGCCACGCCGCCGAACACGGGCAGGTCCGCGAGGCCCCGCTCGCCGCCGGTGACGACCCCGCCGATCCAGGCAAGAACGAGTCCCACGAAGATCGCGATCGCCGACCCGTGCACGCGCCCGCGCGTCAGGCGGTTCGAAATCAGATATGAGAGCCACACGATCGCCCCGATGACCGCGAACCCGGCAAGGAGGTTGTTCCGCTCGATGACGTCGATGAACGCGCGCATCACGACGCCACCGGCGCGCGCTCCGGGCGGGCCTCGGCTGCCGGCCGCCGGCGGCTCAGGCGGTCAATGGCAGGGACGAGCGCCGCGCAGGCGACGACAGCCAGCGCACCCGCGAGAATGGCGACCGCGCCGCCCGACAGCGCCCCGGCCACGTTCTGTTGCGCCGCGACCGCCACGACGATCGGAATGTAGATGGCGTTCCAGAAGCCGATGCCCTGTGCCGTCGCCGGGGTGATGCCTTCACGGCGCATCAACCAGGTGGAGCCCAGGATGACGAGCAACATGCCGAAGCCGACGCCGCCGACGTTCGCCTGCACACCAATCGCGATGCCGAGCAGGTCGCCGACGTACAGGCCGGCGATCGTGCAGAAGGCCAGTAGCGCCACCCCGTAGATGACCATGGACGATGTCCCCCCAGGGGCGCATCGTACAACAGGCTTACATGGCCATGTCGGTCCGGTCGGCAGGCGGCTTCTCCCGCCGCGCGACGAAGGAGTAGGCGAGGTGGCCGAGGCCGAGGAATCCGACAATTCCCGCCGCCGCGCCCGCTAGCCACGCCGGTGGACCGTCGTCGACGATCGGCCTCGAAAGCACGACGTACGCAATGCCCAAACCGACGCCCAGGAAGAGCCACACAAGACCGCGGGCAGCGAGTCTTCCGGTGACACCCGCTTTGGCTGCTCGGGCAGCACCGCGGCGGCGTCAGGCCCTTTTCGATCATCAGCTGCCGCTCCTGGTACTGAAGTCGCGTTTTCTGGTATTTCCAGTAGATGGCCCAGAATGCGATGCCAAGGCTGGGGACGATGGTCGTCAGACCGATCAGCATGCCAAAGATGTGCCCCGTTACTTCGGCCATGTGAACCCTCCTGAAGGCTCGCATCGAGCTCGAGCTATTGAGATGAGACGGCGGCGGTCGGCGCGGGTTTCATCCTGATGGTGGAACCGGCGGTGCGGATTGACGTCTCATTGAGAATAGGGCGAGCCGCGCCTGTGCATCATGACGATCGCGCGTTGGTTCAGCGGTGTCTGCAGGGTGACCAGGACGCCTGCGCGGAACTGGTGGAGCGGTTCGCGCGAATGGTCGGCACCGTCATCTGGCGGGCGACAGGGAGCCACGAGATCGTCGCAGATCTGGCGCAGGAGACGTTTCTGCGCGTGTTCCGTGGCCTGTCGTACTTCGATGCCCGATCCAAGCTCTCGACGTGGGTCTTCACGATTGCGCACCGCGTCGCGGTCGATCATCTGCGGCAGGCCGGCCGCTGGCACGAGAGCTGGCGGACGAGGCGGGAGGCGACCGTCTGGCCCGGCTGGAGGCGCCTTCCGCGGATCCGGAGGCCACGGTGGCGCGCGACGAGTTGGATCAGCTGGTCCGCGAGCACTTGGCGGAGTTGCCGGACAAGTACCGGCTTGCGCTGCTCTATTCGGCGATCGAAGATCTGGATCATGCGACGATTGGTCAGATGCTCGGCGTCCAGGTCGGCAGCGTGAAGACGGATCAAGCAGCCGGTGGCGCTGTCCTGGACGTGCGCGGCGATCTCGCTGCTCGTTGCGGCGGTGACCACGCGTCGCGCGCTGGTGTAGGCCGGGTCCGCGGACGGATGGAGCAGCGGACCCGGCGGGTCTGCCGCTCTTTCGCAATGAGCAGACCCGCCCTACGCGTTCCTCAATTTGTGTTCCAAGATCTGATCCGGGGTGAACGACGTGAGCTGCAGGAAGTGCTCTGCCGTGTGAACGAGCGCTGCTGCGGGCACGAGCCCGACGATCTCGCTCTCGAGCACGCTGACGCCGTAGCGCGCGGCCTCGCGCCTGACGGCCTCGAACACGCGGAAGAGTGGCGTCTTCTCGTAGTTGGTCACATTGATGGACACCTGGACGATCCCGCGGTCGGCGAGTGTGACGCCCATCGCCTTGACGTACCGGAAGCCGCCGCTGCTGTAGCGGACCGCCGCGGCGATCTTCTTCGCCACGTCGAGCCGATCGGTGGCGAGGTTGATGTTGTATGCGATGAGCGGCATCCGCGCGCCGATGACGGACGCGCCGGCGCTTGGATGGGGATGCGAGGGGCCGAAGTCGGGCGTCCATTCCGGATCGGCCATCTTCGCGGTCAGCCCTTCGAACTGTCCCCGCCGGATGTCTTCGAGATTCGTGCGCGACGGGCGCGTGGCCGCCTCTTCATAGAGGTACACCGGGACCTCAAACCGCTCGGCCACCTCGGCCGCCGTCTCCCGCGCCAGCGCCACGCAGTCGGCCATGCCCGCCCCCTCGATCGGCACGAACGGCACGACGTCGACCGCGCCGATGCGCGGGTGCTCGCCGGTGTGCGACCGGAGATCGAGCCGCGGCAGCGCCGCTTCGAACAGCGCGAGCACCGCGTTCCTGAGTCCGGCCGCGTCGCCGGCCATCGTGATCACCGATCGGTTGTGGGAGGCGTCCGAGGAGTAGTCGAGCAGCCGAACGCCCGGCGTGCGCCGTACGGCATCGACTAGCGCGTCGACGACCTCGGGACGGCGTCCCTCGCTCACGTTCGGCACGCACTCGATGATCGCCATCAACGTGCTTGTACCACACGGTGGGTCCGCTCGCCGATCGATCGCGCCGGCATCGTCCCTCGACGTGGCTCGGGACGCCCTGAGCGTAGTCGAAGGGCGCGGGACCCGCCCTACGTAAGGCGCTAATTCGTTGACCTGAAGAGGGTTTTGCCCGATAATCTCGGTCAATCGCGAGTGCATGTCTGATTCCTCGTCAACGAACCCGGTCCGTGACTCGGAACCGCGGGATGCTGCGGAGCGCGAGGCGCGAATCGAGGAGCTCCTTCTCTCCGGGCTCGATCACTATTTCGCCAGCCAGTACGAACGCGCGATCAACGTCTGGACGCGCATCGTCTTTCTCGATCGGCACCACGATCGGGCGCACGCCTACATTGAACGGGCGCGGAGCGCGCTCGCCGAACGCCAGCGTCAATCCGAGGAGCTGCTCCACACGGGCGTGGCCGCCTACCATGCCGGAGACGTCGACAAGGCGCGCGAATTGCTGACGCGCGCGGTCGAGCAGGGGAGCGATTCCGCGCATCTATTCCTCGATCGCCTCAATCGCGTGACGACGCCGGGCGTCGCTGCGGATCTGCGGCTCGAGCCGAGGCCGCCGCGCGTTGAGCGGAAGCGGCGGGTACCGCTGACGCCGCCGCGGCGCGGATGGACCGCCGCCGCGCTCGGGGCGTTCGTCGTCGCGACAGCCATGCTCCTCGGCGGGCTGCCCATCGGGACGTGGCTCTCCGAGCTGCAGGGAGGCACGCCCGTTCGGACGGCGCAGCCGGTGGTCGAGGAGCCGCTGCCCGTCGTCCGCGCGGCGGAGACGGCGCTGCTGCGGGCGCGCAGCCTGTATGCGGACGGCCGGATCCGTGACGCGCTGCGCGTGCTCGATCGCATCAATCCCAGCGATCCGGCGCGCGGCGAGGCAGACCAGCTCCGCGCCGACATTCAGCGCGACCTTCTGGCAGCCGCCGGTCTGTCGAGCGCCGCGCCAGTCGAGGCAGGACAGCCGTGAAGTGCCCGAAGTGCAACTACCTCGGGTTTGAGACCGGCGATCGCTGCAGGAATTGCGGGTACGATTTTTCGCTGATGGCCGACCCCGGCCAGGAGCGGATCGAGAGTGACCTCGATCTGCGCGACGCCGGCGTGACCGGCACGAGCGACTGGCTCGCACAGGTCGACATGGCCGCTCCGGAACGGCCGGCGCCCGCCTCGCCGCCGCCGGCCACGCCGGAGCCTCCGCTCGTCACGACGGCGGTGCCGGCCGACGTCGAGAAGCTCCCGTTGTTCACGCCCACGCTCGACACTGG
This sequence comes from Acidobacteriota bacterium, assembly GCA_016184455.1. Taxonomy (GTDB): domain Bacteria; phylum Acidobacteriota; class Vicinamibacteria; order Vicinamibacterales; family UBA2999; genus MELF01. The sequence continues at coordinate 54,116 of JACPCS010000140.1, read as the reverse complement.
CGAAGACGACGAGCCCCTGATCAAAGTGCCGCCGGCACCCAGACCACCGCTCGCGGTGCGGCGGACGCCGGATACGCCGCGGCTCCGCACCGCGGCGACGCCAATCCGGCGCAGCGAGCCTGAGGCGGCGCCGGAGTTGCCTCTTACGCCTCCAGTCGAGCCGCTACCCGCCGCACGACGGCGTGCGTCACGAGTGTGGAGAGAGCCGGTCCGCTCGACCGCGGAGCCGATCGTGGGCGAGACGGGTTCGCCCGGCGCGCGCGCCGCGGCGGCGGCTCTCGACATTCTCTTGCTGGGCGGGATCGATCTGGCGGTGGTCTACTTCACGCTCCGCATGGCGGGGTTGCCGATGCAGGAGTGGACGGCGCTGCCTCCTGTGCCGCTCACCGCGTTTCTGCTGCTCATCAAGTTCTCGTATTTCTATGCGTTCACAGCGGTGGGCGGCCAGACGATTGGCAAGATGGCCGCGCACATCCGTGTCGTGAGCGCGGACGAGCGGCCGCTCGACGCCGCGTCGGCCCTGCGGCGCACGCTCGCCGGCGTTGTGTCGGCTGTTCTCCTGGGCCTCGGTTTTCTTCCCGCCCTCGTCACGTCCGATCGACGCGCGCTGCACGACCGCATGGCGCGCACCCGCGTGATCACCGTCCCCTCGGCCTGAGACGAGCCACCGAGACACGGAGACGCGGAGAAAAACTATATTGGGCCTCCGTGTCTCTGTGACTCCGTGGCCCGTCTCGGCATGCAACGCTTCGCCCTTCTGATCGCGACCGGCGGTTACGTCGGGTACGTGCCGGTGGCGCCGGGCACGGCGGGGTCGGCGCTCGGGCTCGCGGTCCTCTGGCTCGTTCGCAGCACCGGGTCGCCGGTGACCGAGGTCACCGTTGCCGCGGCGGTCGCGATCCTGGGCACCTGGAGCGCGGGGATGGCCGAGCGTCATTTCGGCCGCGTCGACCCGGGGCCGGTGGTCGTCGACGAAGTGCTCGGAATGCTCGTCACGCTGCTGTGGCTGCCGATCAACGCCCTGGGCGCGTGCGCGGGATTTCTCGTGTTCCGGCTGCTCGACATCGTGAAGCCGTGGCCGGCGCGCCGCCTGGAGGCGCTGCCGAGGGGCTGGGGCGTGATGGCTGACGACGCCATGGCCGCGGTATACGGTTATCTGATCATGCGCGGACTCGTCGTGCTGGCCCCGGAGTGGTTCACGTGAGGCTACTTCGTCGCGCTGCCATCCTTGCGGTCGGCAGCGAGCTGCTGACGCCCGCACGCATCGATACGAACTCGCTGTTCATCACCGAGCAGCTCGATCTGATCGGCATCGAGGTCGTCTTCAAGATGGTCGTGGGCGACGACCGCGGCGAGCTGGCCGGCGCCGTTCGCGGCGCGCTCGCGCGCGTGGATCTGCTCGTCTGCAGCGGCGGTCTCGGTCCGACCGACGACGATCTCACGCGCGAAGTCGTCGCCGACGTGCTGGCGCGTCCGCTCGCGGAAGACGAGGCGATCACTGCGCGCATCCGGGCACGCTTCGAACGTCGGGGCCTGCCGATGCCGGAGATCAATCGGCGCCAGGCGATGGTGCCGGCCGGGGCGGTGGTCCTGGAGAACGCGAACGGCACCGCGCCCGGCCTCTGGCTCGAGGACGGCGACCGCGTCGTGTTGATGCTGCCCGGCCCTCCTCGTGAGCTCAGGCCGATGCTCGTCGCGCTCGCGGCCGGACCGTTGAAGGCGCGTGCGTCGGGCCTGTCGCTCGTGAGGCGGACGATCCGCATCACCGGGCGCACGGAGTCGCACACGGAAGTGGCCGTCAAGCCGCTGTACGAGGAATGGGCACGTGCGGCGGTGCCCGTGAGCACGACGATTCTCGCCTCGCTCGGCCAGATCGAGCTGCACCTGTCCGCGCGCGCTCCCACACGCGAGGAGGCGGACGCCGCGGTCGACGCTGCATCCCGGCAGGCCATGGACGTGCTGGGCGTGGACGCGTTCAGCCGGGACGGCCGTACGCTCGAGGAGGTGGTTGGAGCGCTGCTGGTCGACCGGGGTTTGCGCATCGCGGTGGCGGAGTCGTGTACGGGCGGGCTCATCACGTCGCGGCTGACGGACGTGCCCGGCAGCTCGCGGTATGTCGATCGCGGCGTTGTCGTGTACGCGAACGAGGCGAAGACGGCGCTCGCCGGCGTCCCGGCGGCGTTGATTGCGGAGCACGGCGCGGTCAGCGAACCGGTCGCCGTCGCGATGGCGGAGGGGATCCGCGCACGCGCACAGACCGACGTCGGCGTCGGCGTGACGGGCATAGCGGGTCCCGGCGGCGGAACGCCCCAGAAGCCCGTGGGCACCGTCGCCGTCGCGGCCGCCCTTCCCGAGGGGACACGATCGCGCGTGCACCAGTTCGTCGGCGATCGCGAGCTGATCAAGTTCCAGGCGTCGCAGGCGGCGCTCGATCTGGTCCGCCGGATACTACTGGGTCGTATCAACTGATGTCCTGCCGCCACCGACAACTGTTCGACCGCGGTTCCGCTGGCCGCGACAACCCGGGGTCCCCGCCGCGCGTTTTCTGCGCGGTGGGGTGGAGCGGAGCGGCCAGTTCAGTTGTGGGAACCAGATGCCGGTAGTGTCGTGAGGCTGTTCGTCGGAGTGGAGCTCGTCCCGGGCGTGGTCGATGCGGTCGCCTCCTGCGGCGAGGAGCTCCGGCGCCGCGCGGCGAGGGACCAGCGTGCGCGCATGACGTGGGTGCCTGCGGATCGGCTGCACGTCACGGTACGCTTCATCGGCGAGGTGGACGCGTCGCAGGCGGAGGCGATTCGGTCGGCGCTCGCGCCCGACGTGTCCGTCCCGCCATTCGAGCTGGCGATCGCAGGCGTCGGCACATTTCCCGAACATGGCGCGCCGCGCGTCGTCTGGGCGGGGGTCAGCGCCGGCGCCGCGGCGCTGGCGAGTGTGGAGGCCGAGGTCTCCACACGGCTCGATCGCTCGGGTGTGGCGCGTGAACCGCGTCCGTACCACCCGCACGTGACGCTTGCGCGCGTGCGCGAACCCGGCGGCGTGCGCACGGCGACATGGCTCGCCGGATTGACCGAGCGCCGGTTCGGAGTCTCACCGGCGAACGCGATTACACTGTTCGAGAGCCGGCCGTCGCCACAGGGTCACATCTACGTCGCCCTGCAGCGCACCCCGCTCGCCCGGTGATGGAAGAGCTGTTCGCCGTCACGCTCGGATATCTCGTCGGTTCGGTGCCGTGTGCGTTTCTGCTGGCGCGGCGCCGCGGCATCGATCTGCGCCGCGTCGGGAGCGGCAATATCGGCGCCGCGAACGTGCTTCGCACGAGCGGCGTGGCGCAGGCGCTCGGGGCTGTCTCACTCGATGCGGCCAAAGGCGCGCTCGCCGTGCTGGTCGCCGGACGTCTGACCGAAGGGCCGGCGACGCCTGTCGCGGCAGGACTGACATCCGTGATAGGCCACATCTATCCCGTCTGGCTTCGGTTTCGCGGCGGCAAGGGCGTGGCGACGGCCGCCGGCGCGTTCGCCGTGCTGGCACCGATCGCCGCGGCGCTCGCCGCATCCGTCTTCGTGGTGGCAATCTGGGTCACGCGCTATATCTCGGTCGGGTCGATGACGGCCGCCGTGACGCTGGCCGTGGCGACGATGGCGAGCGAGGGCCTGACGCCCGTCTCCGTTGGCGCGCTCGTCGCCGCGCTCATCATCATCGAACGCCATCGCGCCAACCTCGGCCGGCTCGCGGCAGGCACCGAACGGCGCATCGGACAGCGAATCTAGGGGGATGGGACGAACGGTTGCCGTTCTCGGCGCCGGCGGGTGGGGCACCGCGCTGGCGGTGCACCTCGCGCGTGCCGGTCATGAAGCGAGGTTGTGGGCGCGCGACGCGGCGCTCGCCGCCGAAATGCGGACACGGCGCGCGAACGCGGTCTACCTGCCCGGTATCGTGTTTCCCGATCGTCTCAGCGTGACTCCCGATCTCGAGGAGGCGCTCGGCGGCGCGAACTTCGTCGTGTCGGCGGTGCCGTCGCACGGCACCCGGCAGATCCTGCGGCGCGTCGCGCCGCTCCTCGGCGGCGGCGTCACCGTCGTCAGCGCCACCAAAGGCCTGGAGCAGGACACACTGCTCCGTATTTCGCAGGTGATCGAGCAGGAGCTCGATCGGCACGTCCAGGTGGCCGTGCTGTCGGGTCCGAGCTTTGCGGCGGAGGTGGCGCGGCAGCTGCCGACCGCCGTCTCCGTCGCCTCGCGCGACGCCGCCGTCGTGGAGCAGGTACAGGCCGATTTCCGTGCGCCGTACTTCCGGCTTTACGGGACGTGCGATGTCGTCGGCGTCGAGTTCGGCGGTGCGCTGAAGAACGTGATTGCGATTGCCGCCGGCGTGGCCGAAGGGCTCGCGCTCGGGCACAACGCGCTCGCGGGGCTGATCACGCGGGGACTCGCCGAGATCACGCGACTGGCGTGTGCGGAGGGCGCGCAGCGGGAGACGCTCGCCGGCCTCACCGGCCTCGGCGATCTGGTCCTCACCTGCACCGGGTCGCTCAGCCGCAACCGCCACGTCGGCATCGAGCTGGCGCGCGGGCGGTCGCTCGGAGACGTGCTGTCGAGCATGAAGATGGTCGCCGAAGGCGTGCGGACGACCGAAGCCGCGCTGGCGCTCGGGGCACGTCACGGCGTCGAGCTGCCGATTACGGCGCAGGTCGCCGAGCTGCTCGCGGGCCGAAAGGATGCGCGCACGGCGCTCGAGGAGCTCATGCTGCGGCCGCAGCGGGCGGAGAACTAGCCAGTAGCTGGTAGTCGGTAGCCGGTAGCAGTTGGTGGTTGGTGGGTGGTGGTTGGTAGTTGGTAGTTGGTAGTTTTTCGTGAATGAGGTGTGGGGTTGGGATTCTTTGACCGACTGCGCGACGGGCTGAGCCGCACCACGCAGCAGATCTTCGACCGGTTCGACGAGATCGTTCGGCGCGCCGATGACGAGGTCCAGCAGGCGAAGCCGATCGACGTCGACACGGTGGAAGCGCTCGAGGAGCTGCTCATCTCCGCCGACGTCGGCGTCGCCGCGACCGAGCGGATCGTCGCGGCGGTCCGCGAGCGCGCCCGGCGCGGCGAGAGCCTGCGCGATCTCGTCAAGCAGGAAATCCGGACGATTTTCGAGGCGGTCGATGCGCCGCCGGCCACGAACGGCCAGTCGCCGCACGTGACGCTCATCGTGGGCGTCAACGGCACCGGCAAGACCACGACGATCGGCAAGCTCGCCAACCTGCTCAAGGCGTCGGGGAAGCAGCCGCTCGTCTGTGCCGCCGATACGTTTCGCGCGGCGGCGGTCGAGCAGCTGGAGATCTGGGCGAAGCGGGCGCAGGTGGACATCGTGCGTGCGCGGGAGGGCGCCGATCCGGCGTCGGTCGTCTTCGAGGCGATTCAATCAGGACGCGCGCGCGGCCGGGATCCGATTCTCGTCGACACCGCCGGCCGCCTGCACACGCGCACGAATCTGATGAGCGAGCTCGACAAGATCCGCCGTGTCGCGGCGCGGGCGACCGAAGGCGCGCCGCACGAGGTCCTGCTCGTGCTCGACGCCACCGTCGGGCAGAACGGTCTCGCGCAGGCGCGCGAGTTCACGAACGTGGCCGGCGTGACCGGCATCGTCCTCACGAAGCTCGATGGCACGGCCAAAGGCGGAATCGCGGTGGCCATCGCCCACGACCTCAAGCTGCCCATTCGCTATGTCGGCGTCGGCGAGGGGATCGACGACCTCGTGCCCTTCTCGCCGCAGGAGTACGTCGACGCGCTGTTTCAAGAGAAATGGTAGACGACGAGCGATGGATGCGGCGGGCGCTGGCGCACGCGCGGCGTGGGCTCGGCCGGACCACGCCGAACCCGGTCGTCGGCGCCTCGGTCGTCACAGCCGACGGCGTGGTCGTGGGGGACGGCGCCCACGAGCGCGCCGGCGAGCCGCATGCCGAAATCTACGCGATTGACGACGCGGGCGGCCGCGCGCGCGGCGCCACGCTGTACAGCACGCTCGAGCCGTGTTCGCACACGGGACGCACCGGCCCCTGCACCGATCGGATCATCGCGGCCGGCATCCGACGCGTCGTGGCCGCCATGGAAGATCCATATCCGCTCGTGAGCGGGCGCGGCTTTGAGATCCTGCGCGACCACGGCATCGAGGTCGAAGTGGGCGTGGGACGTGATGAGGCGGTGCGGTTGAACCAGCCGTTTCTCACGGCGGTCCGCGAGCGGCGGCCGTTCGTGATCCTGAAGGCGGCCACCAGCCTCGACGGGCGCCTCGCGGCGGCCGCGGGCGAGCGGACGCAGCTGACGTCGACGGTGGCGGACCGTCACGCGCATTTCGTGCGCGCGCAGGTCGACGCGATCGGCATCGGCTCGGGCACGCTGCTCGTCGACGATCCGCTGCTGACGGCGCGCCACGTGTACCGCGAGCGGCCGCTGACGCGCGTCGTCTTCGACCGCCGACTGCGCGCCTCGCCGGACGCTCGTCTGTTCTCCACGCGCGCCGCCGGACCCGTCATAATCGTGACTTCCCGCGACGGCCAACGCCGGCATCCCGACCGGGCGGACGCGCTCGAGCGCGCCGGGGCGACGCTGCTGGCGCTCGAGGAGCCCGCGATGATGGAGGCGCTGCGGGCGCTGGCCGATCGCGACGTCCAGAGCCTGGTGCTCGAAGGCGGGCCCGTCGTCCATCAGGCCGCCTGGGACGCGGACGTCGTCGCGAAGGCTATGTTCACCGGCCTCATTGAGGCGGTCGGCCGCGTCGCCGGCGTGCAGCGCACGGCGTCGGGTCTTCGCGTCCGCATCGGGGCGACGCTCGGGGCCGAGTTGACGCCGGGCGACAGTCTCGCCGTCAACGGCGTCTGCCTGACGGTCTTCGCCGCCAGCGCCGATTACGTCGACTGCGACGTCGGTCCAGAAACCGCGCGCGTGACGATGCTGGGTTCGCTCCAGGGCGGCGAGGCGCTGAACCTCGAGCGCCCCATGCGCGCCGACGGCCGCTTCGGCGGCCATTTCGTGCAGGGCCACGTGGATGGCACGGGAGCCGTGGCGCGGATTCGCGAGGACGGGGACGCCCGCTGGCTGACGGTCTCCTTCAGCGCCGCGCTCGCGCCGTTGCTCGTCCCGAAGGGTTCTGTCGCCCTCGACGGCATCAGCCTGACCGTGGCGTCGCTTGCCGAAGGCACGTTCGATGTCATGATCGTGCCGTATACGTGGGAACATACGAATCTCCCGGCCCGACGCGTGGGGGATTCGGTGAACCTCGAGTGCGACATGATCGGAAAATACGTGGTGCGCGCGGCGGAATTGATGGCGCGAGCCGACTCCGGCCGCGACCCCGGGGCCCCCGCCGCGTCCGACGCGGCGGGGTGGAAGTAGCATGACCACGGAGCATCCCAGGATGCGTATCGCGAAGGGCGCGCGCCGCCGCGGCCCCTTTGCGTCCATCGAGGAGGCGGTCGAGGCCATCCGCGACGGCCGCACGGTGATCGTGGTCGACGACGAGGACCGGGAGAACGAGGGCGACCTCACGATCGCCGCCGAGAAGGTCACGCCGGAAGCGATCAACTTCATGGCGCGGCACGGCCGCGGGCTGATCTGCATGCCGATGACCGGCGAACGGCTCGATCAGCTCGAGGTGCCGCTGATGGTGAACCAGAACACCACGACGTTCAACACGGCGTTCTGCGTCAGCATCGAAGCCAAGCAGTATGTGAGCACCGGCATCTCCGCGGCCGACCGTGCGGCGACCGTCCGCGCGGCGATCGATCCGAAGACCAAACCGTCGGATCTGGCGCGGCCGGGCCACATGTTTCCGCTGCGGGCGCGCGACGGCGGCGTGCTCGTGCGCGCGGGCCAGACCGAGGCTGCGGTCGACCTCGGGCGCATCGCCGGCCTCTATCCCGCCGGGGTCATCTGCGAAATCATGAACGAGGACGGGACGATGGCGCGTGTCCCGGAGCTGGCGAAGTTCGCCCGGAAGCATCACCTCGTCATGATCACGATCGCCGACCTCATCAAGTACCGCATGCGGACCGAGCGCCTCGTCCGGCGCGTGGCGAGCGCGGATCTGCCGACCGAGCACGGTGCCTTCCGCATCTACGCGTACGAGAATCACATCGACAGCGAGACGCACGTGGCGCTCGTGCGCGGCGAGATCGGCGCCGGCGAGGACGTGCTGGTGCGCGTCCACTCGAAATGCCTGACGGGCGATGTCTTCCATTCGGCGCGGTGCGACTGCGGCGGGCAGCTCGAGGCCGCCCTCGCGCGCATCGCGCAGGAAGGTCGGGGCGTGCTCCTCTACCTCAATCAGGAGGGGCGCGGCATCGGCCTCGCCAACAAGATCCGCGCGTACGAGCTCCAGGACCAGGGGCTCGATACGGTCGAGGCGAACGAACGGCTCGGGTTCAAAGCCGATCAGCGTGACTACGGGATTGGCGCGCAGATCCTGAGCGACCTGGGCGTCCGCACGATGCGGCTGCTCACGAACAATCCGCGGAAATTCGTCGGTCTCCAGGGGTATGGGCTGTCGATCGTCGATGCCGTGCCGCTCGAAATCCCCGCGTCGGACCTGACGCGGCGCTATCTCAAGACCAAGAAGGACAAGCTCGGCCACCGCCTGTCGACGGTGTAAGATAAGAGTTTGCGCCGCATAGGGTTAACCCTGTCGTAGGGCGTCCCCTTCCGGGGCGCCGGTCCGTCCATGTTCGAGTCACTGAGCACACGCATCCAGGAGGTCTTCAAGTCGCTGCGGGGCGAAGTGCGCCTCACGACGGAGCAGGTCGAGGCCGCGCTCCGCGAGATTCGGCTGGCGCTGCTCGAAGCGGACGTCAATTTCAACGTCGTCAAGGCGTTCGTCGACCGCGTTCGCGATCGGGCGATGGACCAGGCGGTGCTCCGCAGCCTCACGCCGGGGCAGCAGGTCATCAAGATCGTGCGCGACGAGCTGCTGGCGCTGTTCGGTGAGGCCGAAGGCGGCCTGACGAAACACGCGCCGACGCCGCGCGTCGTGCTGTTCCTCGGCCTGCAGGGTTCCGGCAAGACGACGACCGCGGCCAAGCTTGGCCGGTGGCTCGCGCGCCAGGGCCGCCATCCGCTCATGGTCTCGACCGACGTGCGTCGCCCCGCCGCGATCGAACAGCTCGCAGTTCTCGGCGAGAAGGCCGACATCCGCGTGTTCGCGCCAGAGACGAGGGATCCCGTCGCGCGCGCGGGCGGCGCGCTCGCGGAAGCGAAGGCCAAGGGATTCGATACCGTGCTCGTCGACACCGCCGGCCGGCTGCACATCGACGAGGAGCTGATGGACGAGCTCCTGGCCATCAGGAACGCCGTACAGCCATCGGACCTGCTCTACGTCGCGGATGCGATGACGGGGCAGGATGCGATCAAGAGCGCCGGCGAGTTCAACCGCCGGATCGGCGTCACCGGCGTCGTGCTCACGAAGCTCGACGGCGACGCGCGCGGCGGCGCGGCGCTCTCGGTCGTGTCGGTCGTCGGCGTGCCGATCGCGTTCGTCGGCAGCGGCGAGCGGCTCGAGGATCTCGAGCTCTTCCATCCCGATCGGATCGTCTCGCGCATGCTCGGCATGGGCGACGTGCTGTCGCTCATCGAGAAGGCGGAGCAGGCGTTCGACAAGGAGGAGGCCGAGGCGCTCCAGGAGAAGCTCCGGAAGAACGAGTTCACGCTCGACGACTTCCGCAGCCAGCTCCGGACCATCAAGCGGATGGGTCCCCTCGAGAGCGTGCTGGGCATGATTCCCGGTCTCGGCGACCTGAAGCAGCTCGCCGAGAACAAGCCCGACGACAAGCAGATGGCGCGCGTCGAGGCGATCATCTGCTCGATGACGCCGGAGGAGCGGCGCGACCATGCGATGATCAACGGCAGCCGGCGCCGCCGGATTGCGGCGGGCAGCGGCACGTCGGTCGAAGAGGTGAACCGCCTGCTGAAGCAGTTCACGGAAATGAGGCGTGTGCTGGCGATGATCGGGCAAGGCGGCATGCCGCGGCTGGGACGCGGCATGAAGCTGCCGCCGGCGCCGTCGAAGGCGGTGGCCGTCCCCGGCAAGAAGCGGAAGAAGGGCGGGCCGTGGGGGTTAATCAAAACGCGATGAGAAACTCCCAACGCCCAAACTCCAACTCCCAAGGTTTGAGAGGGAGTTTGGGAGTTGGGAGTTGGGACTTGGAGGTTGAATGTTATCGATTCGTTTGAGGCGCGCGGGGTCGACCAAGAAGCCCTACTTCCGCGTGGTGGTGCTCGAGGCGCGGTCGGGGCGCGACGGCAGCTTCGTGGAAAACCTGGGGACGTACAGCCCGCGCTCGAAGCCGGCGCAGGTCGCGATCGACAAGGCGCGCATCGAGCACTGGCTGAAGCGCGGCGCCCGCCCCTCGGATTCGGTGCGGACGCTGCTCAAGAAGCACCTGTCGCGGGATCTGTCGGCTCCGGTCGAGACGCCCGCTGCGCAGTGATGGCGGCGCCGCAGTCACCTGACGACGGGAGCAATCCGCTGCGCGCCGTGATTGAAGTGGTCGTGCGGGCGCTGGTGGATCAGCCCGACGCGGTGCGAATCACCGAGACCGAGCGGCGTGGCGTGCACGTCTTCGAGTTGCGGACCTCGCCCGGCGATATGGGCAAGATCATCGGGCGGCAGGGGCGGACGGCCGCCGCGCTGCGCACGCTGCTGGCGGTGACCGCCGAGCATCACGGCAAGCGCGCGCAGCTCGACATCAAGGATTAAATGGGGTCGGAGGTCATTTTTCGAGGACACTTCACCGGCCCTGGTGCTTCGCCATTGGGAGTGTCCTCGAAAAATGACCTCCGACCCCATTAACTGGGAAGACATGGTGGTCGTGGGGCGCATCGCCCGGCCCCATGGGCTCCGCGGCCACGTTATCGTCAACCCGGAAACGGATTTCGTTGACGAGCGGTTCCGCCCGGGCGCGGACGTCTGGGTGCGGCCGGCATCCGGCGAGCGGCGGCTGACGATCGTCGCGGCGCGGATACAAGGGGGGCGCCCCGTGATCGCATTCGATGGTCTGTCGCGGATCGAAGACGTCGAAGCGATGAGCGGGCTCGAGCTGCGGATCCCGGAAGACGCGCTGCAGCCACTCGAGTCCGGGCACTATTACGAACATCAGCTCGTCGGGTGCCGCGTCGAGACGATGGAGGGTGTGCCGGTCGGGCCGGTCGTGCGCGTCGAGGGCGGCGCCGGCGGCAGCCGGCTCGTCGTCAACGGCCGGCACGGGGAAGTGCTGATTCCGCTCGCGGTCGATATCTGCGTGGACATCGACGTCGCGGCGAAGCGCATCCGGATCGACCCGCCCGAAGGGCTGCTGGAGTTGAATGTGAAGTAGGCGGTAGGCAGTAGGCAGTAAGAACCGGCGTGGTCTGCCCACTGCCTACTGCCCGCTGCCTACTGCCTACTAATAATGAAGTTCGACATCGTGACGATCTTTCCGCGGATGGTCGCCGCCGGCCTCGCGGAGGGGGTCGTCAGTCGCGGGATCGATCAGGGCCTCGTGGACGTCGCGGTACACGACCTCCGCGACTACACGGCGGATCGGCATCGGAGCGTCGACGACGTCCCGTACGGCGGCGGACCGGGCATGGTGATGAAGCCCGAGCCGCTCGCGCGCGCGGTCGATGACATCCGCGCGCGCCGCGGCGCGCCTGACGCGGTGATCCTGCTCTCGCCGCAGGGCCGCCGCTTCACGCAGGCCGAGGCCGCACGGTTGAGCCGCCTGGAGCATGTCGTGCTCCTCTGCGGCCGATACGAAGGGGTGGACGATCGGGTGCGCACGGCGGTGGCGACCGACGAGCTGTCGATCGGCGACTACGTGCTGAGCGGCGGCGAGCTGGCCGCGCTCGTCGTGGTCGACGCCGTCAGCCGGCTGGTGCCGGGGGTGGTCGGCGACGCGCAGTCGGTGGAGGAGGAGTCATTTTCGCGGGGATTGCTCGATTACCCGCATTACACGCGGCCGCCGGAATTTGCGGGCCAGAGGGTGCCCGCGGTGCTCCTTTCGGGGCATCATGAAGAGGTGCGGCGGTGGCGGAAGAAGACGGCGCTGCGGCGCACGCTGGAACGCCGTCCGGAGCTGCTGACCTCGGCCGCGCTCGACGATGAGGAACGGGCGATGCTGGAGGAGATTCGGAAGGAACAGGAGAGAGAGCCATGAGCGCGATTGAGCTGGTCGAGAAGTCGCAGCTGACGACCCGGCCAGAGATGAAGGCCGGGGACACCGTGCGCGTGCACGTGAGGGTGCGCGAGGGCGACAAGGAGCGCATCCAGATCTTCGAGGGCCTCGTCATCAGCTTGCGGCGCGGCGGCGCGCGGGCGTCGTTCACGGTGCGGAAGGTCTCGTTCGGCCAGGGTGTCGAGCGCATCTTCCCGCTCCATTCGCCGTCGATTGCGAAGGTCGACGTGGTGCGCTCGGCGAAAGTCCGGCGCGCGAAGCTCTACTTCCTGCGCAACCTGAAGGGGAAGGCGGCGCGGATGAAGGAAACGCGCACTGCGCAGTAGTTGCCAGTTGTCGGTTCTGGCACCTGGCAACCGGCAACGTGGGTGGGCTCCCATGGTTCGAAGCAGCGCGAGGCGAACCCTCGAGAACGCCATGCGGCGCTGGGGGTTCTATCGCATCGCGGGCTGCGATGAAGTCGGGCGCGGCTGTCTGGCCGGCCCCGTGGTCGTGGGGGCGGTCATCCTCGATCCCGGGCGGCACATCCCGGGCCTCTGCGACTCCAAGATGATCACCGCGCTCGAGCGCCAGCGGCTGTACGACGCGATCACGCGCCGGGCGCTCGGGTGGGCGGTGGCGTCGGCGGCGCCCGAGGAGATCGATGCGCTCAACGTGCACCGCGCCTCGCTCGAAGCGATGCGGCGCGCCGTGCTCGCGCTGGCGCCGCTGCCCGACCTCGTGCTCGTCGACGCCTTCCGCATCCCAGGGCTGGCGATCGCGCAGCGGCCGGTGCCGCACGGCGACCGCCGCTGCAGCGCGATTGCGGCGGCCTCGATCGTCGCCAAGGTGACCCGCGATCGCGAGATGTTGGCGCACCACGCTGCCGATCCGCGCTACGGCTATGACCGCCACAAGGGCTACGCGACCGCCGATCACCTCGCGGCGGTCGCCCGGTACGGGTACTCGGGTCTGCACCGCCGCTCGTTCAGGCCCCCGTCGCTGTTTGATACGATCGAAACAACGTAAGTCTCTTTCACCTTTGCCCTTTGACTTCCAGCAAAGTGACCCGTGCCAGTAGACCGCGAGGCCGCGCTCAAACGGGCGGAAAAACTCCTTCGCCAGGGAAAGCTCGACGGAGCCATTGAGGAATACGTTCGGCTGATCGAGGATCAGCCGCGCGACTGGAACGCGATTAACGCGCTCGGCGACCTCTACGTCCGCGCCGGCGACGCCGACCGCGCCGTCGCGCAGTTCACCCGCGTCGCCGACCATCTGTTCGCCGAGGGCTTTCTGCCGCGCGCGGCGGCACTCTACAAGAAGGCGCTCAAGGTCCGGAATCAACACGAGCACACGCTCTTGCAGCTCGCCGAGATCGCGGCCCGGCAGGGCGTGTTCGTCGACGCCAAGACGTACCTGCGGCAGCTCGAGGAGGTGCGCCGGCGGCGGGGCGACCAGCAGGGCCTCGCCGACTGCCGCGCGCGCCTGGCGGCGCTCGAAGGGACCGACGAGACGCCGGCACCGGCGCCTGCGCCCGAGGTCCAACCTGAGGCCGTGAGGCCGCCGCCTCCCTCAGATGACGATCCGGCGGCGCTCTTCGCGCGCGCGCAGCGCGAGCTGGCCGGCGGCAGCGACCTGCACGCCCAGGCGATGCTGACGCGCGTGCTGACGCTCGACCCGGCGCGTCATGACGATGTGCTGCGTCTCGCGCTCGACCTGGCGCGTGGAGGCCGGATCGACAGCGCACACGGCATCGTCGACGTCGTCGCCGATGCGGCGCTGCTGGGCGGGGAGTGGCAGCGGGCGATCGACGGGCTGCAGGCGTTCGTTGGGCTCGTGCCGCACATCCCGGCGCTCGTCAAGCTCGTGGAGGTGTCCGTGGATGCGGGTCTCGAGGCGCCGATGCGCGCGGCGCAGGCGCAGCTGGCCGATGCGTACCTCAACGCGGGGAGCGGTGCCGAAGCGCGGGTCATTGCCGAAGACCTGCTCGAGGCCGATCGGGGCAACGAGGCACATCGCGAACGTCTGCGGCGGGCGTGCGCACTGCTCGGCGTGGCGCCGCCCGAGCCCGAAGACGTGACCGAGGTCCTCGTCACCGAGGAGATCGAGGTCGCGCCGGAGCCCGACGAGGCTGTATCCGCCGCTGGATCCGAACCGGTCGAGGTGGACTTGACCGATGCGCTGACGACGGTCGGTCCTGCCGCCGCGCCGCCGCCGCTCGTCGAGAAGGATCCGTATGACAGCGCGCTCGATCACCTGCGCGCGGGCCGCCTGACCGACGCCGCCGACAAATTCGAGGCGGCGACCCGCAACCCGCGGACGCGCGTCAAGGCGGCCGCCGAGCTGGGACGGCTCCACGTCCGACGCGGCGACGTGCAGCGCGGCCTCGAATGGTTCGAGCGCGCGGCCGACGGCCCGTTCGCGACCCCGGACGAAGGGTTCGACGTCTTGTACGACTTGGCTGACGCGCTCGAGCGGCTCGGCGAGCCGGCCCGTGCGCTGGCGGTTTTCGTCGACCTCTGGGCCGAGGCTGGGGATTACCGCGATCTCCGCGCGCGGATCGACCAGCTCTCGCGCGCGCAGGCCGGACGCGGTGGGGTGGAGACCGGGAGCCACGGCCGATGATGCGCCTCGTGTACATCGTGTTCTTTCTCGAGGCGGGGTTCGTGCTGATCGTGATCCCCTGGCTCGCGTTCTGGGATCGAAATTACTTCGCGCAGCTGCTGCCGACGCTGCATGCGGTGATCACCAACAACTTCGTCCGCGGGGCGGTCTCCGGCCTCGGCGTCATCAACATTGTCGTCGGGCTCCGCGAGCTGCTCTCGCTGCTGAGCGGCCGCGCCTCGGAGCGCCCGCCCTCGATCAATCCCTCGCGGCTCGCCAACGACTGATGCGGCCGGTGATCTGCCTGGTCACGCCGCCCCTGGTCCGGCTGAAGCCGGACACTACGTACGTGGCGTCCGGCTTCAGCCGGACGATCGACGCGCTCATCGATCGAATCGGCGCGGCCGCGCGTGCAGGCGTGCACCTGGTTCAGATTCGTCAGCCCGGTCTGGACGGCCGATCGCTGCTGGCGCTGGCGGGAGGGGCGGTGGCCGCCGTCCGGGGCACCGGCACACGCGTCGTCGTCAACGATCGTCTCGATGTGGCGCTGGCCGCGGGAGCGCACGGCGTGCATCTGCGCGGGGATTCGGTGCCTGCGGCGCGCGCGCGATCGGCGAGCCCTCGAGGCTTTCTGATCGGCCGCTCGGTCCATCGCCTCGAGGAGGCACGTGCGGCGGCGGGCGAGGGAGCCGTCGACTACCTGATCTACGGGACCGTGTTCGACACCGACTCGAAGCCGGCGGCGACCGCGGCCGGGACCGACGCGCTGGCGGAGGTGTGCGCGGCGGTGCCGGTACCGGTGCTCGCAATCGGCGGCATGGCGGTCGATCGTCTGGGGGCTGTCGCGGCGGCAGGCGCCGACGGCTTTGCCGCCATCGGGCTGTTCGCGCGTGCCACGCCTGACGGCGTGCGCGCGATCGTCGAACAGGCCGCGCGCGCGTTTGACACCCCTCGAACCCTTCCCTAACATGGGGCGCAGCGTGGCGATGGTGGAATCGGCGCAGCCCGATTTCGGAGCAAAAATGAAACGCCTGCGCGAGGCGCGCGGCGTCACGCTGCGGCAGATCGCCGATGCCACGAAGATCTCCATCGGCGCGCTCGAAGCGCTCGAGCGCAACGACATCTCGCGGCTGCCCGGCGGCATCTTCTCGCGCGCGTTCGTGCGATCGTACGCCATCGAAGTGGGTCTCGATCCCGAGCAGACGGTGCGCGAGTTCCTCGTACAGTTCCCGCATGATTCGCTGGCCGACGGCAGCCCGCACGCCGCCCAGGACAGCCGCGGCTCCGACCGCCTCCGCCGCCGCACCGCGAGGACGCTCGTGGCCGTGCTGGTGGTCGCCGCGGTGCTCGTCGGCGTCGTGCTGTTCATCACGATTCGGAATTGACTGACCCCGGCGCCGCCACACCCCTTCTCGATTTCTTCAGGCGCAGTCAGGTCGATCGCGACATCCGGCTGATGGCCGCCCAGGGTGTGCTCGGCCTGCGGCCCTTCGAGCAGCAGGGGATCCTCGAGCTGCTCGTCGACGACCCCGACGCGGAGGTCGCCGCCGCGGCTCGTGCCAGCATGCAGGCGATGACGGGCAACGGCGGCACAGAGAGCGAGGCGGCAGGCGGGAGCGACGACGCGGCCAGCGTCGCGCCGGCCGTCGAGAAGGAGACGACGGCGCTCGAGCGGATTGCCGCGATGTCGCCAGCGCAGCGGCTGTCGCTCGCGATGCGCGGTACGCGCGAGGAGCGGGCGATCCTGATCCGCGACCCGAACAAAATCGTGGCCGTCGCCGTGCTGAGCAGCCCGAAAATTACGGACTCGGAGGTGGAGAACATCGCCAAGATGGCCAACGTCTCCGAGGACGTGCTCCGGATCATCGGCCACACGCGCGCGTGGATGAAGAACTACCCGGTCGTGTCGGCACTGACGAAGAACCCGAAGACGCCGGTCGCGATCGCGCTGAACCTGCTGCCGCGGCTGCTCGAAAAAGACGTGAAGGGGCTGGCCACCGACCGCAACATTCCCGACGTCATCCGGCTGGCCGCCAAGAAGCGGCTCACACCGATCAAATAGTCACGGCCTGCGTTTCTTCTTCGTCCTCCTGGCCCATTCGCTGCGCATCTGCGACAACCCATCCATGTACACCCGCGCCTTTTCGCGCTCCTCTTCGGTCGGCAGCATCTTGAGCAGCTCGATGGCGTGCGCGAGGTCGTGTTGGATGGTCTGCTTCGTCGTCTTGAAGTAGATCGTGCGGATGTCGGCCAGCACTTTCTGCGGATCGACGGGTCCGGGGCGCAGCGAGGTGAGCGGGACGAAGCCCGACGGTGTGTCGCTCATGCCGCTTTCCGGCCCCGCCGCAGGAGCGCGCGCAGTTCCGGCAGGCTCCTCGTATTGAGCACGTCCGCGGGCGTCGCCCACGCCCGGCGTGCCACGTGTATGCCCCATCGCAGGTTGCCGAGCGCCGTCACGGAATGCGCGTCGGTCGAGATGACGAGCCGCGCGCCGCGCTCGCGCGCCAGCCTGGCATGCGCGTCGTTCAGATCGAGGCGATCGACCTGGCAGTTGATTTCCAGGGCGACGCCGTGGCACGCCGCCGCCGCGACCGCTTCCATGTTGAGGCGCAGCGGCTCACGCTTGAGCAGGAGCCGCCCGGTGGGGTGCGCCAGGACGTCGACCCACGGCGATTCGAGCGCGTGCAGCACGCGGTCGGTCATCTGCGCCTCGTCCTGGCCGAAGTGCGAGTGCACCGACGCAATCACCAGATCGAGCTGCGCCAGGCAGTCGTCTGCCAGGTCGAGCCGGCCGTCCGGGAGGATGTCGCACTCGATGCCGGCCAGCAGCGTGAGCCCCTCGAACCGTCCGTTGAGCGCCCGAACGCGGGCCGCATGATCCAGCGCCCGCGCCTCGTCGAGCCCGTTGGCCATCGCCAGCGCTTTGCTGTGATCGGTGATGGCGACGTAGCTGTAGCCGAGCCGGTGGGCAGCCGCCGCCATCGCCTCGATCTCGTCGCGGCCGTCGGTGGCCGTCGTGTGCATGTGGAGATCGCCGCGGATGTCGGCGGCCGACACCAGACGGGGGAGCCGCCGCTCGGCGGCGGCTTCGATCTCGCCGCGATTCTCCCGGAGCTCGGGCTCGACCCAGGACAGACCGAGCGCCTCGTAGATGCCCTCTTCGGTCTCGCCGGCGGCGCGCGAGTCGTCTGCGGTGCGGAACAGCCCGTATTCGTTCAGCGTGAAGCCGCGCTGGATCGCGCGGTCGCGCAGGACGATGTTGTGCGCCTTCGAGCCGGTGAAGTACTGCATGGCCGCGCCGCGGCTGTCGGGCGGCACGAGGCGCAGGTCGGCCTGGTAGCCGTCCTGCAGGCGCACGCTCGATTTCGTGTCGCCGTGCCCGAGCACGCGATCGACCTTCGGGTAGGCGATGAACCGGTCCATCAGGTCCGGGTCGCCTGCCCCGAGCGACGTCGAGGGGCCGCCGATGGCGAGGATGTCGATGTCGCCGCACGTCTCGCAGCCGCGCCGCAGGCTGCCGACCGGGATGAAGTCGACGCCGGGCGCGTGCTCGCGGAGATACGCCACGAGCTCCGCGGACGCGGCGGCCGTATCGGACAGCAGGTGGCGGCCCGTATCCTTCTGACGCTCGTCGATTGCCTTCAGGATCAGCGCTTCTTTCTTGGCGCCCATCCCTTTCAGATCGCGCAGGCGTCCCGAACGTGCGGCATCGGCCAGCTCGTCGACAGTCCGGATGTCGAGGGTGCCATAGAGCAGCGCCACGGTCTTCGGGCCGACGCCGTGCAGCCGCAGCAGGTCGAGAATCGTCGGCGGAAACTCCTGCAGGAGCTCCTGGTGGAAGACGCAGACGCCGGTGTTGGCGAGCTCGCGAATCTTGAGCGCGAGGTCTTTACCGATGCCAGGCAGCGCACGCAGCTGCTGATCGTCCATGCGCGCGACCGGGTCCGCCCAGGTGCCGACCGTATCCGCGGCGGTGCGATATGCGCGGATCTTGAAGACGTTCTCGCCCTTGATCTCCAGCAGGTCGGCGATCTCGGTGAACACCTGCGCAATCTGGCGGTTATCCACGCGTCAACCCGTGCTGTTCGATCCGCACGTCGAGGAGCCGGGCGCCGCCGGCCGTGAGCGAGGCGCGGATGGCGTCGCGCCGCTCGGGCGGGCCGATGCACACGAGACAGCCGCCGCCGCCCGCGCCGCACACTTTGGCTCCGTCTGCGCCGGCACGCGTCGCCTGATCGATCAGTTGATCAATCACCGGCGTCGATACGCCCGGCGCCAGCCGCTTGCGCGTGTCCCACTCGTCGGCCATGGCACGTCCGACGGCCGCCCAGTCGGCTCGCGTCAGGCCGTCGCGCATTGCCGCCGCGGCGTCTCGGATGCGATCGAAGCAGTCGACGACGTGCCGGTCGCCGTCGATGTGCTTCTTCATGATCTCCCAGTTGTTCGTGCCCGAGTTGCGCGGCTCGCCCGTGTAGCAGAGGACGAGACGGCGGTCCAGTTCGGCAGGGTCGACCTCCAACGGCACCCGGCGCACCCCGTCCACGTCGAGCTCGACGGCGGCGACGCCGCCAAAGAGGGCCGGACGGTAGTCCTGCACGCCCGTCGGCACCGCGATCGCCTGAGCCTCGACGGTGCGGTTCCACTCGGCCAACGCGGCGCAGACCGCGACGTTGAGCGCCGAGGAGCCGGCGATGCCCGCCCCGGCCGGCGATTCGGACGACGTGGTCAGCGTGATGCCGCGCGCCTCGAAGAAGTGGCAGAGCAGCGCGAGCAGGCGCAGCTGGCGGCTGTCCCGCAGCTTCTGCCAGTGATCGGCCTCGACCGTCGCGCCGGTGTCGAGCGAATGGATGACGACGCGGTCGTCGGAGCGGGTTTCCACGGCCGCGCGGGCCCGCAGGCTGATCGCGGCATTCACGGTCTGCGCGCCAGGATGGAAGAGGTACAGGGGCCAGATATCGAGGGTGCCACCCGCGAAATCGATGCGGGTGGGCGCGGACGTCACAATTCGCACGACGGGATTATAGAGTCCCGCCGTTCTCACTTCTGGTTCATGAGGCTCGTCCTTGGCGGGAACGCAGGTGGGGTTTAAGTAGCCTGTCTATCGGGAAAGCGTTACGGCCATCGTTACGACCGAACCGACGATGGACAGCAGGACAGTGGCGAGCAGTGCAATGGTCCACATGAAGTGGCGGTCGATCTTCTGATCCATTTGTTCGAAGCGGCGGTCCATCTTGTCGCGCAATGCGTGGATTTCTCCTCGGACCTCCCGGAACGATTCGTGGACCTCTTGGAAGGAGCCGCGAACTTCCTTGCGGAACTCCTTGAATTCCGTGGCGCTGACGCGCAACTCTGCGATGATCGAGTCGTGCTCGTTCACCTTCTGTTCGACCTGGGCCAGCCGGCTCTCAGAACTCGGCATATGCCTCCTTCATGGGCCGGCGCAGCCAGCCCGATCGTAGCATCGTCAGCCGAGCAGCACCCGTGCCGTGTTGAAACGGCCGAAAAGTACTGTGGACGTCCGACTGGTACGCAATTCTTGCCGCGCCTGAGCCGGTCGAAGGCGGCGGAAATGTCGTACTGGGTTTCGGGCCGATGCCTGGCGGTTCCCCGCCGTCTGCGCTAGGATTACGCGAAGATACTTCCACGCTCGGAGCAGCCGGAGCTGTAAGAGGAGGCGCCTGTGAGTGCTCGTCAATGGCCCGGGTTGAGCAGGACGTGGTTGGTGGTAGGCGCAGTGGTTCTGGCCGCAGCTCCCGCCCTGGCGGCCGAGTCGGCCGCGCCGACCTTCTCCAAAGACGTCTCGCGCATCTTCCAGCAGAAGTGCCAGCAGTGCCATCAGCCGAACTCCATCGCGCCGATGTCGCTCATCACCTACAGGGACGCACGGCCGTGGGCGCGCGCGATCCGCGAGCGCGTCATGACGCGCCAGATGCCTCCGTGGCACGTCGATCAGAGCGTCGGCGTCCGGAAGTTCAAGAACGACATGTCGATCAGCGACGAGCAGATCGACACGATCGTCCGCTGGGTCGACGCGGGCGCGCCTGAGGGCGATCCGAAGGATCTGCCGGCGCCGATCCCGCTCCGGACCGACAACGAGTGGCAGGCGACCAAGGACGGCTACGGGCCGCCGGACATCATCGTCCGTTCGCCCGAGTTCACGATGCCCGCTCGTCACCAGGATGTCTGGTTCCGGCCGATGAGCGACCTGCCGATCACCGAGCCGCGCTGGGCGCGCATCGTCGAGATTCGGCCGACCACCCTGAAGGGGCGCCGCATCCTGCACCATTCGATCGCGTATCTCGTGCTGAACAACGACCCGGCAGCCGTCAACACATTCACCGCCAACTCGGTGAACAACGGGGGCGGCAGCGCCGGCCTCGATGACCTCTCCGTCCGACGCCCGCAGCTGATGGAGTGGGCGATCGGCAAGGGATACGACCTGTTCCCCGAGGGGACCGGCAAGCTGCTCCTGCCGGGTGAGAAGCTCTCGTGGGACCAGCACCTGCACGCGGTGGGGGAGGACATCACCGCGGGCTCCGAGATCGGCATCTGGCTCCATCCGAAAGGACAGGAGCCGAAGAAGCGCATCTACCTCGTGGCGTTCACCGGGCTTCGCAAGCGCGAGTACGTCGACATTCCTCCCAACAGCGTCGCGCACACCGAAGGGTTCACGGTGCTGAGGGAGAACGCGCTCATCACCAACTTCCAGCCGCACTTCCACCTTCGCGGCAAGGCCATGCAGGTTGAAGCGATCCTGCCCGACGGCGGCACGCGGATCCTCAGCTACGTGGGGCGGTTCAACTTCAACTGGATGACGAACTACATCTACGACGATGACGAGGCGCCGGTGCTGCCGAAGGGGACCATCATCCATGTCACCGCGTGGTACGACAACACGCGGGCGAACCCCTTCAATCCCGATCCGGATCAGTGGGTGGGCTACGGCGACCGCACGGTCGACGAGATGGCCCACGCGTGGATGAACGCCGTGTTCCTCAACGACGAGGAGTACGCCGCCAAGCTGGCGGAGCGCACAGCGAAGGCGGAACGGACCGCACAGACGCGTTGAACCATTGAGGCTCTGGGCTTTGGGTGTTGGGCGTTGGGTGACGTGTCTGGCCGTCCTCCTGGGGGCGGCCAGCCTGCTCGCGGCGCCGCAGCGGTTTCCAAGCGAGCCCTTCCGGGAATTCGGCGCCAGCGTGACCGGCGCGTTCGAAGGCTGGTACGCGAACGCCGACGGTAGCCGCATCTTCCTCGTCGGCTACCTCAATCGAAACACGAAGCAGGCGCTCGACATTCCGATCGGGCCGAACAACCGGATCGAGCCGGGCGGACCCGACATGGGGCAGCCCACGCACTTCCTCCCCGATCGGCGCCACGGCATGTTCACGATTGCGGTGCCGAAGGAGTTCACGGCGGAGCAGCGGCTCACGTGGACGCTCGTCGCCAACGGGCAGACGACGACCATCCCGCTCCGACTCAATCCCGACTACGTGGTCAGTCCGTTTCACGACACGGCGGTCCAGAACACGCCGCCGACCATCGCGTTCGAGGAGAGCGGGCCGGCCGTGCAGGGGCCGATCGCGCGGCTCGCGGACGCGCCCAGCCGGAGCGCGTCGGTCGGGGCGGCGCTCTCGCTGGCCGTCTACGCGCGCGACGATGCGAAGTACGCGAGCGGCACGATGGCGCTGCCGGTGAAGCCGCCGCCGCCGGTTCGGCTCCTGTGGTCGAAGTACCGGGGACCCGGCCAGGTGACGTTCGACCATGCGGAACCGGCGCTCGAGACGCGTGCGGGCGGTCCGGTCAACGTCCCGTTCAACGGCCGGGCGACGGTCGCCGCACGGTTCAGCGAGCCGGGTGAGTACGTCCTGCACGTGACCGCCATGGACTACTCGGGCGAAGGCGGCGGGGGTGAAGTCTGTTGCTGGACGACGGCGATGGTGCGAGTCACGGTCCGATAGGACTAGGAGTACCGGAGCAGCCAACTCGTTCATCATGACGCGCAGGTGGAGTATCCGGTCGGCCGCGGCGGCCTGGCTCATCGCCGGGACGTGGGCGATGTGGCCGCGCGAAACGCTCTCGCACAACCCGATCACGACCACCGTCCACTTCAATCGCGAGATCGTCGCCCTCTTCCAGCGCAAGTGCCTCCAGTGTCACCGCGAGGGCGGGATGGCGATGTCGCTCGCCACCTACGCCGAGGCACGGCCGTGGGCCGTCGCGATCAAAGAGGAAGTGCTCGCGCGGCAGATGCCGCCGTGGCCCGCAGAGGCGGGCTACGGGCAGTTCGCGAACGACGCCGGCCTGACCACGCGCGAGATGGACTTTCTGCTGTCGTGGGTGGAGGGGGGCGCGCCCGAAGGCGACGAGACGCCGCCGCCGTTTGTCGACCACAGCGGCCACTGGATGCTCGGCCAGCCGCAGACCGTCGTCACGGCGCGGCAGGGCGTGACCGTCGAAGCGAACAGCGGCGCCAGGTTGACGCGCATCGTGCTCGACCCGGGGCTGGCGCGCGAGACCTGGGTCCGCGCCATCGATTTTCATCCCGGCGATCGGCGCGTGGTCCGCGCGGCGTTCTTCACGGTCGTCGAGACCGGCGAGTATCTCGGCGGCTGGACGCCCTGGCAGTCGAGCACCGAGCTCCCCACCGGCATGGCCTTCCGATTGCCGCCGCGCGCGCGCATTGCGGCCGACGTCCTGTATCGCGGTGCCGAGGAGACGGTCGTCGACACGCCGTCGCTGGCGCTCTACACGACCGGCGAGCCCCCGATGCGCCGGGCGTCGACCGAGGTCCTGAAGACGAATCCGGACTCGAGCAATCCCCTGCGCCTGCGCGGCCGCCTCACGCTGCCGCGCGCGACGACGCTGTTTGCCCTGCGGGCCGAGATGCAGCCGGGCGGCGCGGCGTACGAGGTCACCGCGCGTCGACCTGACGGGTCACGCGAGGTGCTCCTGCGCGTCAAGCGATTCCGCTTCGAATGGCAGACGCCATTCGTGCTTCGTGAGCCCGTATCGCTGCCCGCCGGATCGGAGCTCGACGCGACCGCCGAGTACACGGCTGGCACGGCCGGCGCGCCGTCGTTCGCGCTGACGATCACGCGCTACGACGAGATCCCCGCCACCGTACCGTTGATGACCGCACACGACCACGATCACGGCGCCGCGGCGGCGCCGAGTGCGTCGGCGGCCGCGGCGCCGGACGCCGCCGAGGGTGAGACCGCGTGGTTCTGCCCGATGCATCCCGACGTGACGGCCGCCGAGGCGGGGCAGTGCCGCAAGTGCGGCATGACGCTCGTGGCGGGTCGCCCGTTCGATACGCGCGATTATCCGCTGGGGCTGACGGTCGAGCCGCGCGCGGCGAGAGCCGGCATACCGGTGCGGATGCGCTTCGACGTGCGTCATCCCTCCACCGGCATGCCCGTACGTGACTTTCAGGTGGTCCACGACCGCCGCTACCACCTGTTCGTCGTCAGCCACGACATGCAGCAGTTCCAGCACGTGCACCCGGATCAGCAGGCGGACGGCTCGTGGGCGCTCGACGTGACGTTTCCCAAGCCGGGCGTCTACCGCGTGATGTCCGACTTCCTGCCGACCGGCGGCGCGCCCCAATTGCTGGCCCGCACGCTCGTGACTGCCGACGCGCCAACCGACCTTCGCGCGCAGGACGCCCGGCTGGAAGTCGACACCTCGTGGAAGAAGACGGTCGGTCCGCTCAGCGTGGAGCTGACGTTCGATCCGCCGCGTCTGGTGGCCGGCCAGTACGGGCACCTCGCGTTCAAGCTGTCCGCCGCCGCGGACGGCGCGCCGGTGACCGACCTGCGGCCGTACCTGGGCGCGTTCGGCCACGCGTTCATCCTGAGCGAAGACCTCCGCGACTCGGTCCACTCGCACCCGCCGGAGTGGCGCGACGGCCGCGAGATCTCGAGCGGCTTCGGCGGACCCGAGGTCCTCTTCGAGGGCTACATGCCGCGGCCGGGCCGCTACCGCGTCTGGGCGCAGTTCCTGCGGCGCGACGAGCTGTACACGATTCCCTTCACGTTCGAGGTCTTCACTCTCGACGAGGTATTCGGGCGGCGATAATAGGCGTCGTGCCGTCGGGAATCCGCCGCACCATCGGTCAGCTGCTGATTGGCAGCCTTCCCGGTACCTCGATCCCTCCCGAGCTGCGCTCGCTGGCGCGTGAATTCAGCCTGGGCGGCGTCATCCTCTTTGCGCGCAACATCGAGGCACCCGAACAGGTCGCCGAGCTGTCGCACGATCTGCAGACGCTCGCGACGGAGCTGCCGCTGTGGGTGAGCGTGGATCAGGAAGGCGGCCGCGTGGCGCGGCTGAAGGCGCCGTTCACCGAATGGCCGCCGATGGCGGTGCTCGGGCGAAGCGGCGACGCCGGACTCGCCTCGCGCTTCGCCGCGGCGCTCGCGGCGGAGCTGCGCGAGGTCGGCATCACGCTCGACTACGCGCCCGTCCTCGACATTCACACCAACCCGAAGAACCCGGTCATCGGCGATCGCGCGCTCGGTGAGGATGCCGACACGGTCGCTCGGCTCGGGGCGGCGATTGTTCGCGGGCTGCAGGAGAACGGCGTCGCCGCCTGCGGCAAGCACTTTCCGGGACATGGCGACACGTCGACCGATTCGCACGTCGAATTGCCGATCGTCGAACACCCGCCCGATCGCATCCGCCGTGTCGAGTGCGTGCCGTTTCGCGCCGCCATCGAGGCCGGCGTCGCTTTCATCATGACCGCGCACGTGCTGGTCCCGTCGATCGACGAGGAGAAGCCGGCCACGCTGTCCCGCCGGATCGTGTACGACCTGCTGCGCGACGAGCTTGGCTTCGCCGGCGTCATTCTGAGCGACGACCTCGAGATGAAGGCGCTCGCGGCGACCTATACAGTGGCAGATGCGGCGGTGCAGGCGATTGCCGCGGGGTGCGACGGTGTCCTCGTCTGTCGGGCACAGGCGGAGGACCGATCGCGCGACATCGACGTGCAGGCCGAAGTGCTCGAAGCGCTCGTGCATGCGGTGGAGGACGGGCGCATTCCCTACACGCGCCTGGACGATGCGCTCGCGCGGCAGCGACGGGCGAAGGAGCGGTTTCTGGCGGCGGCGGTCGCCGCTGGCTGGCGGCCGCTGCGCCAGGTAATCGGCTGCGACGAGCACGCGGACATCGCCGAGGAAATGGCCCGCTATCTGTGATCAAACCGCGTGCGGTCCGTCCTGGCGATCGAGTCGCCATCGTCGCACCGGCGAGTCCGTTCTCGCGCGACGAGCTCGATCGCGGCGTCGCAGAGCTGCGGCAGCTCGGGTACGAACCGGTCTACGAGGAGTCGATCTTCGAGAAGGGCCTGTTCACCTCGGGCTCGGCCGACACGCGCGCGGCGGCGTTCAAACGGGCGTGGGCGGATCCGAGCGTGGCCGCGCTGATTGCGGTGCGCGGCGGCTACGGGAGCGTGCAGCTCCTTCCGCTCCTCGACTCGTGGCAGCCGCAGCAGACGCCGAAGCTGTTCATCGCGTACAGCGACAACACCTCGCTGCTCTCCTGGCTCACCTGCCAGTGCGGCACGACGGCGCTCCACGGCCCGATGCTCGAGCGGCGGCTCGCGCACGGCGAAACGGGCTACGACCGCACGTCGCTCCTGAAGCTGATGCAGGGCGAGGGGGAAGGTCTGGAGCTGGAGCCGGTCGGACTGACGACCGTGCGGAAAGGGGAGGCGTCGGGACCGCTGTTCGGCGGCACCATTACGCAGCTCGCCGGCTCTCTGGGCACGCCGTACGCGTTCAACCCGCCGCAGGGGAGCATTCTCTTTCTCGAGGACGTCAACGAGCGGCCGTACCGGATCGATCGCATGCTGACGCAGCTCGCCCAGAGCGGGATCCTGCGCCGCGCCACGGCGCTCGTCTTCGGCGAGATGCGCGGGTGCGAGGACGACAGGGGAGGGCCGTCGGTGCACGACGTGATCGAGGCGGTGGGAAGCGCGTTCGGCGGACCGGTGCTCGCCGGGTTTCCCTCGGGGCACACGAGCGGCCCCTGCTGGACGCTGCCGCTTGGCGTCCGCGTGCGGGTGCGCACGGCTCCGCGGCCGGCAGTCGTGGTCGAGGAATCTCCCGTCTCGTGACCATCCACTTCATCGGCATCTGCGGGACGGCGATGGCGACGGTTGCCGCCCTGCTCAAACAGCGCGGGCACGCCGTACGCGGGTCCGATCAGAACGTGTACCCGCCGATGAGCGATTTTCTGAGCGCCGAGCGGATCCCGATCCTCAGGCCGTTCTCGCCGGACCACATCACCCCTGACCTCGATCTCGCGGTTGTCGGCAACGCGATTTCCCGCGGCAACGTCGAGCTCGAGGCCGTACTCGACGCGAGGATCCGCTACTGCTCGCTGCCGGAGGTCGTCCGCGATGAGTTCCTCTGGGGCGCGCGCTCCATCGTCATCGCCGGCACGCACGGCAAGACGACGACGACCGCGCTGACGGGATGGTTGCTGGCCTCCGGCGGTCTCGACCCGACCGCGCTGGTTGGCGGCATCGCCCTCAATTTCGGCACGGCCGGATCCAGCTATCGTCTCGGCGCGGGACGCGAGGCGGTGATCGAAGGCGACGAGTACGACAGCGCGTTCTTCGACAAGACCGCGAAGTTCCTGAAGTACGTCCCCGAGATTGCGGTCATCAGCAACATCGAGTTCGACCACGCCGACATCTATCCCGACCTCGATGCGGTGCGGCTGGCCTTCAGGCGCCTGGTCAATCTGGTGCCGCGCGGCGGGCTGCTGCTGCTCGGCCACGACAGCCCGTACGCCGCCGCGCTTCGCGACGTGGCCGTCAGCCCGGTCGAGACGTTCGGGCTGGCGGCGGAGGCGACGTGGCAGGCGTGTGACATCAGGCACGCGGACGGCGTCACGTCGTTCACGGTGCGGCGACGCGGTGAACACTTCGGTCGCTTCGAGTCGCCGCTGCTTGGCATGCACAACGTGCGGAACGCGCTGGCGGCGATTGCCGTTGGCAGCCGCGTCGGCCTCGGCGCGGAGGCGCTTGCCGCCGGCCTGCGGGCGTTCCGGGGCGTGAAGCGGCGCCTCGAGACCGTCGGCGTGCAGCGGGGCGTCACGGTGCTGGACGATTTCGCGCACCACCCGACCGCCGTCCTCGAAACGCTCTCGGCGCTGCGGACGGGGTATCCATCGCGCCGCATCTGGGCGGTGTTCGAGCCGCGCTCGGCGTCCTCGTGCCGGCGCGTGTTCCAGGACGATTTCGCGCACGCGTTCGAGGGCGCCGACGAGGTGGTCATCGCCGCCGTCTTCCGGTCGTCGCTTCCCGAAGCGGAGCGCCTGTCGCCGGAGCGCCTCGTCGCCGACCTGCAGACCCGCGGGCGGCGTGCCCGATACATCCCCGAGGTCGATGACATCGTGCGCACGATTGCGGCCGAGCGCGCCCCCGGCGACATCGTCGTGCTGATGTCGAACGGCGGCTTCGGCGGGATCCATCAGAAGCTGCTCGCCGCGCTCGGTGAGCAATGACGGACCTACGCATTCGCGAGGCCGGCGACTCGGCGCTCGTGGCCGAGCTCGAGGCCGTCATCGATCCGGCCGTGAATGCCCGCGCCATTGCGATAGCGGCGCAGGTGCGCGCGCGGCGGATCGCCGGCGTCCGCGACATCGTCTCCACGTTTCACTCGGTCGCGGTGACGTTCGATCCGATGGCGGTGGACACGAGGGCGCTTCGAGCCGCGCTCGCGGACGCAGCCCATAGTGTGGCGCCGTCCACATCGGGCCGGACGATCGAGGTGCCCGTCACCTACGGCGGGGACGCTGGCCCTGATCTCGCCGATGTGGCCGCCTTCGCCGGGTGTACACCAGCGGACGTCATCGAGCGGCACGCGTCGCGCGCGTACCGCGTCTACATGCTTGGCTTTCTGCCGGGGTATCCGTATCTGGCCCAGGTCGACGAGACGATCGCGATGCCGCGGCGCGCAACGCCGCGCCTGCGCGTGCCGGCGGGGTCGGTCGGGATTGCGGGGCGCCAGACGGGCATCTATCCGCGCGAGTCGCCCGGCGGCTGGCAGATCATCGGGCGCACGAGCCTGACGCTGTTCGATCCGGAGGCGAGCTCGCCCGCGCTGTTAGCGCCGGGAGATGAGGTTCGCTTCGTGCCGGTTTCGGGAGACGTGGTGTCCGACTTCAGCCGGACCGAGGCGTACGTGGCGTCCGGCTTTAGCCGGACCCAGGTCCGCCCGAACGCGGACGCCACGTACGACCGAGCACTCCGATACGTGACCGTTCTCAGTCCTGGACTGCTGACGACGATTCAGGACGAAGGGCGGTGGGGCTTTCAGCATCTGGGCGTGCCCGTTGCCGGCCCGATGGATCCGGTCGCGCATCGGCTCGCGAACGCGGTGCTCGGCAGCCCGCGCGATGCGGCGACGCTCGAAGCGACGCTTGCCGGTCCTGAGCTGCGGTTCGAACACGACGCGTGGATTGCCATTGCCGGCGCCGACCTGCAGCCGTCGGTGGACGGGCGTGACGCGCCCGTGGGTACACCCGTGCGGTGCCGTGCCGGCAGCGTGCTGCGCTTCGGCGGTCGGAGGTCCGGGGCGCGTGCGTATGTCGCGATCGACGGTGGATTCACGGTGCCGCGGCTCCTCGGCAGCCGGGCGACGCATCTGTTGAGCGGCCTGGGAGGCCTCGAGGGACGCGCCTTGCGCGCGGGCGATCGGCTGCCGTTGGGGAGAAACCATGACGCTCGCCCGCGCGAGCCCGAAGGGGTCGCGCCACGACCCACAAACCCAGGCGGCGCGCGGCTGCGGATTCTGCCCGGTCCGCATCTCGATCATTTCGCGGCATCCGCCGTCGATGCGCTGCAGGCGCAGCGATATATCGTCTCGCCGCAGTCGGATCGCATGGGGTACCGTCTCACCGGTGGTGCGCGGATCCCGGCGCCGGCAGGTGAGATGATTTCAGCGGCCGTGTTCGTTGGGGCGCTGCAGGTGCCGCCATCGGGTGAGCCGATCCTCCTGATGGCCGACCGTCAGACGACTGGCGGATATCCGCAGCTCGCCGTCGTCATCCGTGCCGACCTGACCCTGGCGGCGCAGCTCGTGCCTGGCGACTGGGTGGAATTCCGGGGGTGCAGTGCTTCGGATGCCCTCACCGCGTGCCGCGACCAGGAAGGAGGGCTCGATGCGCTCGGTTGAACCAGCCAAGGGCTCGCTCTTGGTGTACCGACGCCCCGAGGACCGCTATGCGTGAGTGGCAACGAGTACAGAATGGGGCGCATAGCGGTCCAGCGATTCAGCCACAGGCGGGCGTGCCGCTGGCGCCGCTGACCACGCTTGGCGTCGGCGGCCCCGCGCGCTGGTTCGTACGCGCGACCACAGCGGACGCGGTCGCGGCGGCTGATCGGTGGGCGCGCGACGAGAGCCTGCCGATGTTCGTCCTGGGTGGCGGCAGCAATCTGGTGATCGCCGACGCGGGCTTCGACGGTCTGGTGGTGCAGATCGCGATTGGCGGGATCGAGATCGGTCAGCAGGGTGCCGAAACGGTGTTCCACGTCGGCGCCGGCGAGCTGTGGGACGATGTGGTGGCTGCCGCGGTCGCACGGGGACTGGCCGGGCTCGAGTGCCTCTCGGGCATCCCGGGCAGTGTGGGCGGCACGCCGGTGCAGAATGTCGGCGCGTACGGACAGGAGGTCTCCGACACCATCCGTGAGGTCACCGTCTTCGACCGTGCCGCCGTGCGCGTCACCACGCTCAGCGGCGACGAGTGCGGGTTCGCGTATCGGACCAGCCGCTTCAAGGGGAACGATGCGGGCCGGTTCGTCATCTGCGACGTGCGCTTCGCGTTGCGCTCCGGCCCGCCGACCGTGACGTACCCGGACCTCGTCGCCATGTTTGCCGGTCGATCGCCCGGTTCCGTCACGCTCCACGAAGTGCGGGAGGCGGTGCTCGCGATTCGCCGCCGCAAGGGGATGGTCGTCGACGAGTCCGATCCCGACACGCGCAGCGTCGGCTCGTTCTTCATGAATCCCATCGTCACCGCGGAGGTGCACGCCCGGCTGGCAGCGGCCGCCGGCAGCGCGGCGCCGGGATTCCCGACGGGCGATGGGCGGGTCAAGATACCGGCCGCATGGCTGATCGAGCGCGCGGGATTCGCGCGCGGCCATCGGCGCGGGCGTGCGGGCGTCTCGTCGAAGCATCCGCTGGCGCTCGTGAATCTCGGCGGCGCGACCTCACGCGACGTGCTGGCGCTGGCGGTGGAGATCAAACGGCGGGTGTCCGATCGGTTCGGCATGGCCCTGCGCCCGGAGCCGGCGTTCGTCGGCTTCGACCACGATCCCGACGTCGCGTATCTCACGGAGGCGTAGTGTCCACGCTCCTCATCGAAGGCGGGTCCCGGCTGCAGGGCCGCGTGGCCGTCGAGGGCAACAAGAACGCGGCGCTGCCGCTGCTGGCGGCGTGTCTGCTCACCGAAGACGAGTGCGTGCTGACGAACGTGCCGCGCATTGGTGACGTCGAAGTGATGGCGCGGCTGCTCCTCGACCTCGGCGCAGAGGTGGACGGCATCGGCAGCACCACGCTCCGCGTCCGCGCGCCGCGGCTCCGCAGCGAGGCGCCCGATCGCGCGCTGGTCGGACGGCTGCGCGGGTCGGTGCTGCTGCTCGGTCCGCTGCTCGCACGGATGGGGCGCGCGCGCCTGGCGTCGCCGGGCGGTGACTTCCCGGCACGCCGGTCCATCTCGACGCACCTGGAAGCGCTGACGGCGATGGGCGCGCAGCAGCGCGAGGGCGCCGACTATGTGCTCGAGGCGCCTGGCGGGCTCAAGGCGGCGTCGATGTACCTCTACGAGGCGTCGGTCACGGGCACCGAGACGGCGCTCCTCGCCGCGGCGACCGCGCACGGCGTCACCGAGATCCGCCATGCCGCGACCGAGCCGCACGTCGTCGAGCTCTGCGAGTTCCTGCGGAAGATGGGCGCGGGCGTCTCGGGCCTCGGCGGTCCGACCATCCGGGTGGAAGGCGTGTCGCGGCTGCAGGGTACCGAGCATCGGCTCGGCGGCGACTACATCGAAGCGGGAAGCTGGGCGGTCGTCGGCGCGATTACGGGCGGCGAGATCGACATCGAGGGCGCGCGCGAATCGGAGATCGAGGTCGTCGCGGCGGTGCTGCAGCGGATGAACGTCCGCTGCGGCATGCGCAACGGGGTCTTCGAGGTGAAACCTTCGACACCCAAGGCGGTGCGGCGGATCACCACCGGGCTCTGGCCCGCGTTCCCGAGCGATCTCGTGAGCCTCATGACCGTACTGGCCACGCAGGCCGAGGGCCGCACCCTCGTGCACGACTGGATGTACGAGCTGCGCCTGTTTGCGATGGAGCAGTTGAGCGGCATGGGCGCGGATCTCTTCCTCGCGGATGCCCACCGGATCATCGTGACCGGGCCGACGCGGCTCAGAGGCGGCCGCGTGCTCGACAGCCGCGATCTGCGCTCAGGGATGTCGCTTATCGCGGCCGGCCTCGCGGCCGACGGTCAGACGCGCGTACATCCGCTCGAGACCGTGGAGCGCGGGTACAGCCAGCTGCTCGAGCGGCTTCAGAGTCTCGGCGCGAGGGTCGCGAGGGTCGAGTAGGGTCCGCGTCAGGCGAGGACCATTCGCATCGGAATCAGCCGGCGCTTGAACGGATCGAGCACCAGGCCGAGGCTTTCGAGCGTGGTGGCGCCGAGCAACGGCTCATCGCCCGCTTCGCCGAAGATGACCGGAGCAGGTCCGAGGTGCCCCCTCGATCAACACGCCGAAACCGCGTCGCTCACGGCAATGCGATCTCGTACACACCCCGGCCGTGCAGGGCAGCCCTCAGCAGTCGCTGCGTGGGATGCAGCTGCAGATCGAAGACGGCCGCGTCGGGCAGTCCTCTCTGCATGACGTACCAGTTTCGTCCCGCATCAGGCGAATGCCAGACGCCGATATCCGCACCCACGTAGAGGTTGTCTGGACCCTGTGGGTCGACGACGAGCGCGTTGTGCTCAACGTCGAGCAGGTGCAGCAACTGGTTCTCTGGGTCACCGCTGCGGGCCTCCCAGCCGGTCCCGTCGAATCGCCACACTCGCCTGCTGTCGCCCATGCCGCCGAACGCGACATAGACGGACTCGCGATCGGGATCGGACCAGTCGACAGCGATGTCGGTGATGAGTCCCTCGAGTCCGAGCCGCGCGCCGTCGACGTCCTCGTCGAGTCGCATGACGGACCACTTGGCCTTGTTGCCTGACCAGTCCGCGCGGAAGACGGCACCGGTCGTGGTTCCGATGAACAGCCGCGAGCTGGATGCAAATGCCAAGGCGAACACATTTCCTGTGCGCCGCGGCAGCGTGAACTGCGTCGGCCATGAAGCCGCAAAGTCAGTCGACACGAAAACGATGTCCCCTGCTCCCACCGCCACCACATCGGCATCCCCGAGACTCGCCGGGTTGAAGGGCGCACTCACGATCGGCTGTGTCATGGTGACCCAGTCGAACTTCCAGATCGTCGACCATGACCGCTGCGTCGATCCCCCGCGCGTTGACCGATATACTTTACCGTTGGCAAAGACAAGCACCAGCTTGGGATCCGCCCAATTCACCACGCAGTAACCACCGTCACCTCCCTGCACGCAAGCCCACTCGGGCCCTTGCGGTGTCCGGGCCGTTCCGTTGTCCTGCAGGCCGGTGAACAGGATGTTCGGGTCGGTCGGATGTTGTGTGATGAAGTTGCAGCACAAGCAGGAGAGCCCGTCGTTGCGGCTCTCGAACCGACCGTTGCCACGCGGATTCCTGTTCAGGAACAGACCGCCGTCGCTGGCACACCACAGCGCGTACGGTTCGCCCGGTGTGTGTGCCAGCACGTGAATGTCCGAGTGCGCGTGCCGACCGATCGACTTCGGACGCGTGACCCGGAACGTGGCGCCATCCTGGCGAACAACGCATCGCCATATCGATCCAGAAAATGGATCAGCGTCTATCCGATCGCCGCCCAGGTAGATCAGATTGACGTCTTCGGGATCCACAGCGATCGCGAGGTCATAGTCACCCTGTGATCCTGGGAGCACCTTTGGAACCTTTCGAAGCCTTTTCCAGACACCGGACGAGAGACGGTAGACACCTTTCACCCTGCCCTTCTTGGTCGCGACGAACGCGTAGAGCAGGTCGAGGTTGGCGGGCTGGGTGCCAAGGGCGATGCGCCCCACATCGGCGGTCGGGAACCCTTCTCCCACGACCTTCCGCTTCCACTGACGGCCGTCATCCGACTGGAATACGCCCTTGCCCCACCGGGCTGCGAAGAACCGCCTCGTGGTTCCTGAGGAAACCACAACGACGCTGCTGTAGACGCCGGGTCGCCGCCGCACCCACTGGAAACCGCCGCCCTCCTTGGGCACGCGTTGGTACAGTCCGAGAATGGTGGCGGCGAGAACGTTTTCGCGGTTGTGCGGATCGACCGCCAAGGCGAAGAACGCGTCGCCAGCCAGATCAGGCGAATCACTCGCCGTCGGTTCGGTGACCCACGTGACGCCGCCGTCATCGCTGCGAATGGGACCGATGCCGCGGAAGGTGGGCAGGGCATCCACAATCCGCTTCGGGAACAGCTTGTGCGTGTCCCCTTCGCCGGTGCCGACGTACACCCGGTTGGGATCGGCCGGATCGATGGCTATCGCGCCACAGGCGAGGCTCGAGCTCGCAAACTCCCTAGCCTGGATGTCCACAGACTCGTGTTGTCCGTGGACATTCAGGCTAGGGTTCTGGTCCATCGGTGACTGCCAGTGTGTGCCGCCGTCGTTCGAGCGAAAGACGCCGCCGCACGCCGTGGCGGCATATACGATGCGACCCGTGCGATCGATCGCGATGCCCGTGACTCGGCCGGCGACGGGCTGGCGTCCTACGGTCTGACCGTCGAGAACGAGCCTCGGCCCCAGCGATCGCCAGCTGACCTGGCGACACACCACAGGCGCTGGTGTGACCGGTGGCTGCTCGGTCGTGGCCTGCGCCGCGGCCTTGCGCTCCTGGAACTTGCGGAGTCGATCCGCCCAGACGTCCTTGCCAGGCGTCGCAAGCACCGCTTGCGCAGCGCGCGGCGCGTAACTCCTGGCAAGTTGCGTCGCCTTCACCCATTGACCGTTCGTCGGCGCGGTCGAATCACGGGGTGCCAGCCGGAAATAGGTCTCCACCACAACGGGAGCGAACCACCGCAGCGGCCCTTCGTGTTCTGATTCCCCTACCCTGCGGCTACGAAGCTTGACCGGTCGAGGTACGGGCTTTCGCCGTCCTGACCCGCCGTGCGTCCGTTCGGCCATCGTCCCCCCTACATCACTTTTCGGTCACGCGCACGCCGAATCATCTGCACAAGCACGATCAAGCACAGGGGAAGGGTGAGCAACAACAACTCGAATGTCCCGTTTCCGCCGTCGGGAGAGACCCCAAACAAGCGTTCGATGAAATCCATATACACTTCCTTCCCGGCAGGACTGCCGGCATCCTTGGATCGGTACTAACGGTTCATCGGTGCGTCCTGAACGTGGGCCGTCGGGCTCGATCTCGGGGCCGCTTCCCGACGCCCGCAGCGTACAGTACTGATTCGGTCACACCATCGATCCGGAGATCGTGTTCGATGCGGGAATCCGCAAGCGCCATGCTGCAGAACGGCGCCAGACCCAACCAGGTGGCGGTCAGGCAGAACGTCTGACAGAAGTGGCCGGCCTCGGCGAGGACGACGCGATAGGCGCGCGGGAAGTCGTACTTCCATTGGACTCGCGGGAAAACCGCCGTAATGAGGACCAGCACTGGCGCCGACTCGTACCACCACTGCCCAGGTAGATAGCTGACAACTCGTCTCCCGCCTTCACCCGTGGTCAGCTGCTCGAGCACATGACTGTCGGAGGCGTAATGATAGAGGCCCTGGCGAAGCCCCGATACTCGACGTACCCACACGTACGCCTCGAGAGGATGCCGGGCTCCTCCCGAGGGCGAGGTCTTCAGGGGCATTTGTCCTTGCCCCGGAATGTCGATCCATCCCTGGATGCGCCACGTGAGCGCCAGTAGCGTGCTGAGTTCCGCGATGGTGATCGGACGCCGCGAGAAGTCGCGCCACGTCCGACGGGCGAGCAGCACCTGCGGGAACTCTCCAAGCGTGTCGGCCGGCGGGAGCGGCACCTGGCGAGCCCCTTCATATCGTTTTACGACGGCGGGAGGCGGGGAGTGCGCCGCCTTGCGGCGCAGTCGGCGGTCTGTGACACCCGGATCACGCGGATACCGCCCGTCCTTGGTCGACATGTGGAAGAAGCCCGCGGCGGGGTTCCACGCGCCCCAGGTTTCAAGTTGCGATTGAGAATGAACGGGTGCGTCGGCGCGAACGAGAAACGAATAGCGCTCGAGTCCTGCGATGAGCGCGCGGAGCGACGAAGCGGTGTAGTCGGGCAGGCGTGCAATCACGGCCTCCGGGCGCCGCCACCGGCCGAAGAGGTGCAGGATGTCCGGAGCGGGCGGCCGAGCGACGATGCGCGTGCGCGTCGCGTAATTCTCGAAGATCAACTCGCCCTCCTGCCAGTACGCCACGATGCAGGCATGGCGACGCAACAGCGGCTCCCGCATTATTCGCGGCCGCCCGAATCCGAAGCAGCTATTTGGGTTTGATCTCGTTCTGATTGAACTGGTTGCACCCCGGGGGACGCTTCGCCTTCTTGACTGTGACCGCCTTCTTCTTCTTCCCCGCACCCTTCTTCGCCACGTGAGCCTCCTTGAGAAACGCGGTGAACCGAAAGGAACCCTCGGGTAGAACGGCTGAGCTAGTCTAGGAAGCCGCCATGGAGCTGTCAATAACGAAGTTGCGCTCAGCGGTCGAGCCGAAGTCTGCGCAAGAGGTCGATGAAACGACTATCCTCGTGGAGGAACTCGTACATCGGATCAACTCTGATCCACAGCATCAACGGCGAACGCTCTCCTTCGGCTCGACTGAGAAGATCAAACACCCGATCGCGATCACCGAGAGCCGCATAGACCTGTGCGAGCGCGACGGAGAGCGCAAGACGAGCCGAACCGGCAAGCTCACGTGTAGTGGCGACTGCTTCCGCCCGCTGACCGTTGAGGACCGCCACGCGTGCTGACGCGGCGAGGAGGTACGGGCGCGGTCCGCCGATCAGCGGCGCCAATTCCAATCCGCGCTGCACCGCCCTCGCCGCCTCTGACACATTCCCCGCCTGTTCATAGCAGAGGGCGAGCCAGTAGTACGTATTTGCCTCGTCTGGATCGATTCCGAGGCTCGCCTGCAGCTCCGCGATCGCGTCCAGATACCGCCGTGCGTAGTACAGCGCGACTCCAGTGTCGGTGCGGATTCTCTCGGACAGCGGATCGAGCACTCGTGCCTGCTCAAACTCGGCGAGCGCCTCATCGAACCGGCCCATAGCCGTCAGGAAGTCGGCGTACCAGTGGTGCGCCGTCGCATATCCCGGACTCTGTTCAATGGCTCGCCTGAAGCCTGCCTCCGCCGCCTCCCAGTCCCGGTCGAAGATGAATGCTGCGAATGCCAGCGAGGTATGCGCCTCGGCGAGCGTCGGATCGATGTCAAGCGCACGCCGCGCGGCATCCTTCGCGAGCGGATATGCGACGAAAGGCGAAAGTCCACCGGGCAGCAGGTTGTACGTATCGGCTTGCCCCGCGTACGCTTTCGCGAATGTCGGGTCGAGTCGGGCTGCTTCCCGGAAATACTGGAGCGCCGTCTGCAGTCCCTCGTCGGTCCGAAGATTCCAGTAGTACCGCCCCCTGAGATAGGCATCCCCGCTCTCGCGACGAGAGCTCCACGCGCACGGCCTGCGCGACGGTGCGCGCGAGATCGTTCTGCAGCACCAGCACGTCGCGGATGTCGCGATCGTACGTCTCGGTCCACAGATGGCGCTCGGTGGCCGCTTCGACGAGATTGGCCGTCAACCTGACACGGTCACCCGTCTGCAGCACGGACGCTTCCAGTACCGCGTTGACGCCGAGCGTGTTCGCGATCTCGCCGATCCGCTGCTTCGTGCCCTTGAAAGACATGATCGATGTCCGCGAAATCACGCGCAGCGGCCGGATTTTCGCCAGGTTGCTGATCACGGCTTCCGTCATGCCGTCCGCGAAGTACTCCTGCGACGAATCTCCCGATAGGTTGACGATCGGCAGCACCGCGATCGAGTCGAGCGGCGGGCCGCCGGCCCAGCGGTCGCGCAGCGGAGACCACAGGAAGCCGCCGAGCGCCACGACGGCCGCAACGGCCGCGGCGGCGACTCCACCGCGCCAGCGAGGCCATGGCAATCGGCGGCCCGACCGCGCAGGCGCTTCGCCAACAACGGGCGCGCCGCTTTCGTCCAGCGTCGCCACGAGCGCCGCCTCGAGCGCGCCGGCGCTCGCGTAACGGCGGTCGTCACGCGCGAGCGCGCGATCGACGATGGTCACGAACGCGGTCGGGAGGTCGGCGCGCATGTCGCGCAGCGGGACGTGGGTGCCGGCGGCATGGCGCTGCTCGAGCTCCGCCATCGAGCTGGCCGACACCGGAAACGCACCGGTGACGAGGTGGTACAAGAGCACCCCGAGGCTGTACACATCGGTGCGTTCGCTCGCCGCGGCCCCGGCAAAAATCTCCGGCGCCAGGTACAGCGGCGTGCCCGCGAGGTCGGGCAGCAGACGCACGCCGCTGGGGCGGCCCGTGCCGAGGTCCATCAGGACAATCCGGCCGCCGGTTTCCCGTATCACGTTCTGCGTCTTGATGTCGCGGTGGATCAGGCCCGCGCCATGGATCGCCGCGAGCGCGCGGCACAGATCGATGCCGATGAGCGCGGCTTCCCGTGCGTTGAACGGACCGTTCTTCACGAGCAGCTGCTCGAGCGTCTCGCCTCGAATCAGCTCCATCCACAGGCCGACGCGCCCCTCGTGGACGGCGACGCCGTAGACGTGCACGACGTTGGTGTGGCGGACGCGCGCGAGCAGGCGCGCCTCGCGGAGGATCGCCGCGACGTGGGGATCGTCAGTCGATTCGGAGGTGTCGCGGGAGAGGCTCGGTTCGTCGCCGGAGGCGCGGACGCCGTGCAGCAGCTTGAGCGCGACTTCACGCTCGAGGTGGCGATCCCAGGCGCGGTAGACCTCGCCAAACGTGCCGCGGCCCAAGCGCTCGAGGAGCGCCAGGTGCGCCCACGTGCCGATGGCCGGTGTGCTGCTCGAACGCGTCGACGCCCGCCGCGCGGTCGCCGTCAGGGTCGGCGGCGGCAGCGAGCGATGCAGTATCGCCAGGTCTGCAAGGACGCGCAACTGCTGAATGACTGCCTGGTCGTCCGGTGTCGCGGCCCGCTCCGCCGCGGCCCAGTCGACGCGTGCGCCGTCGGCGACCGACTCGGCGAGCGACAGCAGGGCGCCATCAGGCATGGCCGCGGCTCATCTCTTCAGCCAGCCGCAGGAGCGCCCGGCTGACGGCCATGCGCGCGGCATCGGCCGAGGGCTTGCCGAGCGCCTGCGCGACCTGTTCGTACGTGCAGTCCATTTCCACGCGCGCCACGATGGCCTCGCGTTCCTCGGGCCGGAGGCGCTGCAGCGCGGCCTCGTACTTCTCGACGGCTTCCTGTCCGACCGCGAGCTCCAGCGGCGAGGCGCCCTGGTCGGCCTGTTCCGGCTCGAGCTCCGTGGAGACCGGTGCGCGCTTTGCCCGCCGAACCTCGTCGCGAATGCGATTGACTACCGCCTGCCGCAAGTACGCCTGCAGCGCGCCTTCGTGCCGATATTCGAAGCCCTCGATCCGCTTCACGGCGCGGATGAAGGTCTCCTGCACGAGGTCGTCGGTGTCCATCAGGTCGCGGCACCACCGGGGGAGCCGGCCGCTGGCCCACCGGCTCAGCGCAGGGAGGTACCGCGCGAACAAACGGTCGAGGGCCGCGTCGTCGCCCGCCTGGGCGCGCTTCAGCAGATCGAACGTGGAATCGGCTAGTGGCTCGTCCACCGCGGGCGCCTTGGGCAATCGAATGACAACTGAGTGCCGCTTATCATAGGCCGTTGTCCTGTCCATTTGAATCGTCGCCGCGATAGACATCGTGTGCATAGCGAGTCCTCTCGATGGCCGTGGATGGACGTGGAGTCATGTGGCCGATGTCTTCTGTAACGCCATCGGAGGGGGAGGCGAACACCCGGCAGCTTCGTCAGGTCTTCGCCTGGCGAGCCGTGGCGACCCGCGCGTCCAGAGCCTCGGCGTCGGCGTTATGCTCCTGGCGTCGCGAGAACGCTGACAGTCAGAAGGGAGGCCACCATGGCGCACTATCTGCTGCAGGTCGCGTACACGCCGGAGGCATGGGCAGGGTTGATTCGGAATCCACAGGACCGCATCAAGGCGCTGCAGCCGGTCGTCCAGAAACTGGGCGGCAGGTTCGAAGCGGCCTACTTCTCGTTTGGCGAGTACGACATCATCGCCATCGTCGAGATGCCGAGTAACGTCGACGCCGCGGCGTTCTCGCTGGCGGCGGCGGCTGGAGGCGCCTGCAAAGCGATCAAGACGACGCCCCTGATGTCGGTGCAGGAGGGTGTGCAGGCGATGCAAAAGGCCGCGACGATCGGCTATACGCCCCCGGCGGCCGCCGCCGTCTGAAGCGCCGCCGCCTTCTCAGCGCAGCAGCCGGCTGAGGAGGGCGTCGAACAGTCCGTCCAGCGGGCCCGGATTGGATGGCGGCATCGTCCAATCAGCACCCCTCGCATGCTGGATCAGGTCCGTCTGGTCGAACTGGCGAACGAGAGCGCGTAGCTGCCAAGCGAGGTCGCGGCGGCGTTCATCTCCGCCGTCGAGCGCAGCGTCGACGCGCTTTCCGGCGACGTGACGTCGAGCCCGAGCGCGTTCGACTCCAGGAGGGAAGCCGCCGGTGTGACGTTCAGCCCGATGGCCGCCGCCGACGAGCGTACGGTGGAAGCCTGCGTGTTGACAGCCACCGTGGTGCGCAGCGTGGAAGGCCCCCCGGCAGCGGCGCGACGCGTGCGGCGACGCCACTCACGGTGGCCGCCGTCGAGATGCCCGTATACAGCGTGGTTGCGTAGATCGGCCGCGTCCGCGTCGCGTATGCGTCTCAGATCAAGAGTCTACGGTTGACCGGTGGGCGGCGGACCGGGAGCTGGCTGCGGCGCTGGGGGCTGAATCGGCACCGCCGGCGAGGGCGTCGCCGGTGGAGCAGGCGGCGGCGACGGGGGCGGTCCGCCCGGCGGTACA
Source organism: Acidobacteriota bacterium (assembly GCA_016184455.1). Lineage (GTDB taxonomy): Bacteria > Acidobacteriota > Vicinamibacteria > Vicinamibacterales > UBA2999 > MELF01. The sequence goes on along the minus strand of JACPCS010000140.1, from coordinate 13,138 downwards.
CCGGGCGGCTGTCCGGGCTGAGCCCCCGGAATCTCGATCGGCAGATCGATGATGCCGCCCGTGCCCGTGCCGCGGCCGACGCGGAACGGGCGGAGGTCGTCTTCCGACAGCTCGAGCACGCGCACGATGCGCGGCGTCAGTGTCAGGACGATGTCGGTCTCCTGCGTCTCGCGCCGGTTGTGGGCGAACAGTCGGCCGACGACCGGCAGGTCGCTCAGGCCGGGAATGCCGGCGGCGACGTTGCGCTCGTCGTCACGAATCAGGCCGGCGAGCAGGTTCGTTTCGCCGTCGCGCAGCCGGATGACCGTGCTGATCTCCCGGTTGCCGAAGGTCGGCAGCCCGCCGAAGCCCGATCCCGAAATGCTGCTGACGAGAATCTTGAGCGCGAGCGAGACCTCGTCGTCATGGTGCGTGCGCGGCGTGATGTCGATGTTGACGCCGATGTTCTCGTAGTTGAACGACGTGATCGGCTGCTGTGCGACGCCGCCCGTGGCAATCGGCGCAAATGTCGTCACCGGCACCGGCACGCGCTCGCCGAACCGCGCGGAGGCGGTCATGCCTTCCGACGTGCGGAGCTGCGGGTTGGCCAGCGTCCGCGTGTTGCTGTCGGACTTCAGCAGGCGGTAGAAGAGGGCCGGCAGGTTCGTCAGGAAGACGTCCGACTGCGAGAGGCTGCGGACGTCGCGGAGCGTCAGCTCGTCGCGGTTGGCGTCGGCGGCGCCGTTGATGCCGGGCGAGCCCGGCGAAGCGATCTGCAGCCCGTACTCGCGCAGCCGGGTGCGGTCGATCTCGAGCAGCTCGACGTCGATGATCACTTCGGGCCGGGCCTTGTCGATCGCAGCAATGAGCCTGCCGGCCGCCGCGACCCGCTCCGGCGTGTCCTTGATCGACAGCGCGTTGGTCGCCGTAATGGGCGCGAGCCGGCGGTTGTCGATCACGATCCGCAGCAGGTCGAGCGTTTCCTTGACGTCCGCGTTGCTCAGATAGAACGTCCGGACGATCTCTTCCTCGTACTCGGTGCGCTTGGCCGGCGTGTCCGGAATGACGGTGATCGTGCGTTGCGCCGTCACGCGGTAGAAGTTGCGCGTCGCGGTCGAGAGCGACGTCAGCGCCTCTTCGAGCGTCGCGTTCCGCAGGTCGATCGTGACCGGCTGATCGCGGAACTGCGGGTCGAACACGATGTTCACGTTGGCGAAGCGGGCAAGCGCGGTATAGATGTCGCGGCTGCTCGCATCGCGGAAGGTCAGCGACGCCGGCAGCCTGACGTCCGTCGGCAGCTCGAGGCCCGGCGGCTGCAGGGTTCGAGAGCGTTCGATGAGCGTCTCCAGCTCGGTCTTGCCCCCGCGCGCCACGGCGACTTTCGTGCGCAGCTGCGCGCGCACCTCGTCGAGCAGCTCGTTCACGTTGGGATCGCCCGCGTTGAGCTCCGCCGCCGTCTGCAGCTCGACGAGCGCTTCCTCCAGCCGTCCGGCCGCGTGGTGCCGGCGCCCGCGCGTGTAGTGATCCTGCGCGGCCCGCAGCCGGGCGCGCTCGAGCCCCTGCCGGGCGTCGTGGTTGTCGGGGTTGGCCTGGAGCGCGCGGGTGTATTCGATGACCGCGCGGTCGTAGTCCTGCGCGAGCTCCGCGCGCTCACCCGCGCGCACCGCGGCGGCGGTCGCGCAGCCGGCGAGCAGGAGAGGAAGAAGAACGAGAATCGACGAATTTGCGAATCTACGGATCGACGAATTGACAAACGCCTCAATTCGTAAATTCGTAAATCCGCAAATGCCGTTAACGTGCAGCATCCGTGATGACATCGACGCCACGAGGGATCCGGAACGCAAACTCCTTATCGGATAGTCCCTGGTTTTCCTTCAGATTGTTGAAGATCAGCGCCGAATCGCCTCTCTGGCGGTCGCGCGTGGTGAGGCCCCGGATCTGGAGCGACGCCGGATCGAGCGCCACGATCAGATACTCGTACTCGGGCTCTTCGCGGCGGGGCGTCAGCTTGAGCGCGGTGGTCCCCGGAATCGGCGGCTCGGCGGCCGACGCCGTGAAGTCGCGGGCGATGTCGCCCTTCCCGGCCAGGAAGAGCGCCGGCGTCGTCGCCTGGTCGTCGGCCGGCAGGGGTGTCACGATCACCTGGCGGTCGGCGGGAATGTACGAGTAGACGCGGCGCCCATCCGAGACGAACTCCTTCTTCTCGGGTGCGGTGTACACCCACCGCATGAGCCCGGGTTTCTTGATCGACACGGTGCCGCGTTCCGACGTCTTCGTGCGGAGTACCCCGCCGCGGTAGGTGTGCACGAAGTCGGCGGAGAAGTCGCGGATGCCCTGATAGCGCTGCTGCAGTGCGCGCGCGAGCGTCTCGGGCGTCGGCTTCGCCTGCGCCCCGAGCGCCGCTGGCAGCGCGCACACCAGAATGATGAGGAACAGTCTTCCGCCCATCGTCGGATCCTGCCCTTCTTTCAAGGTTCACGCCAATCGCGCCCGCCTCGAAACGGAAGCGATACCGGCGCGCGTGGCACTCGAGAGGCCAGCTGAAGTGTGGCCGCGGGGAGACGGTAGCGTGGCTGCGGTGCGAACAGGCCTGCGGCATAGCGCGGCGGCGACGGCCGCCCGTCCCGACCGAACCAGACAAGGCTCACGCCCCGTTCCACCGTCATCACGCGTTCGCGGCCGCGCAGGAGGTGGCCAAACCCGGCGCGGCGAAATGTCTCGAATGGCAGCCACCCGTCGAGGTGGAGCGTCAGCGCCTCGTCGAGCACGGCGAAGCGCATCGTGAACGGCCGCGCCGACGACCGGTCGATCTGCGGCAGCTCTCCCGTGACTCCAGCGATGAGCTCGTACGCGGCTGGCGCACGCGAGGGCATGCGGCCGCCCGTCAGCGCGGCGATTGTCTCGTCGAGCGCCGCCGGATCGAGCGTGTATCCCGGCGGTGGGCTCAGGATGCAGAGCACGTACAGCACGCCGCGCGGGATACGCGCCGCGGCGTCCGGCAGGGGAACGCCGGCAGCGGCGGGATCCTCCACGATCGGCAGCGACGGCCCGTAGGCCGCGAGCACGTCAGAGGCGGCCTCGGCCGTGAGGACGACGTCACGACCGAGGCGATGAGCGTCGTCGACGAGAAACGGCCAGTGCAGCATGACATCTCCGAGCCGTACCCAGGCGAGATCGTCGCGCCGATAGCGGGCCGTGTACAGCAGGACGTTTTCGAGCTGCCAATCCATCCTGGAGACGAGCAGCGCATCACGATCGCTCAGGCCCGCCGTGAGCTGCGTGACGACCTGCTCGCCGCGGCGGTCGTCGTGCCGATCCGCGAGCGGCCAAGTGGCCCAGCCCCGCCAGCCGGCGTAGGCGAACACAAGAGCGAGCCCGATTCCTGCGCCGACCCTTGCGTACGCAGGGCGGGTCCCGCGACGCGCGTCGGAGCGGCGGAGCGGACCCGCCAGCAGCGCAACCCCGGCGCCCGCGCAGAGCGCCGTCATGAAATGCCCCGGCAGGAAGAATACGTGCGAGTCGCCCACGTTGTAGGTGACGGTGAACACCGTGTTGATGACGTAGGCGGTCAGGACGAGCCAGGCCAACGGGCGCGCCGCGCGCCACAGATGCCAGAGACCGGCCACCGCGAGCGCGAGACCGACGACGCCGAACTGCTGCCGCGCGTCGAAGCCCCACATGGCGAGCCGCTCGAGGCGTTCACTCGCGTCTACGCCGAGCACCATCGACTCCCGCCAATCCTGCTTGGTCGTGTCGAACCAGAACGCTGCGACGCGATCGGTCCATGCTTCCGCGCCCTGGAGCGATCCCCAGACGGCCATGAGGTTCGGTGCGTATTGCAGGGCGCCAAGGATGACAATCGCCGCCAGCGCGCCGACCAGTCGCGGCCGCACCAGCGTCCACGGACGAGGGGTCACGAGCGCAACGAACAGCGCGAACGGGACGAGCAGCAGAATCATCCCGAAGTGGTTGCCGAATGCGCCGGCGTAGGCGGAGGCAGCCAGCAGGAGACGCGCGGTCGTCGGCCGCGCGGCATAGCCATGGAGGAGCAGCAGGCACAGCGCGATGAGCGCCAGGTGAAGCGAATAGACCTCTGCGATGATCGCCTGTGTCCAGAACGTGTAGGAAAAGGCGAGGAGCAGGCCCGCGCCGATGCCCGCCACGATCGAGCGTGTCACCGACGCGCCGACCGCGACGAGCAGGCCCACGGCAACAGCCGCCCAGATCGCGGAGACGAGATTCAGGGCGCGCGCGGGATTGGCGGGGCGTGCTGCGGCGACGAACGGCCGTGCGAGCGCGTAGTACAGCGGGTACGCCTGGCGGGCGCTGACCTCGGGCCAGAGGACCGCGGCCTGGAAGCCGCCGGTGTCGCCAAGATCCACCCCGGGCAGGAGCGTCTGCGTATACGCCCAGAACGCCAGCGTGGCGCCCACGACCGCCGCGGTGAGCTTATGAGGCACGCGCGCGCTTGCGCGCGATGAACGCGCGCACGTCGGCGACGGCTCGGGTGTTCAACACGTGGCGCGGCTCGATCCAGCCTCGCCGCGCGGTGCCGACGCCGAACTGCATCTGCCGGGCCATGGCATCGACGCGATGACTGTCGCTGTCGACCGCGAGGGTGACGCCGGCGGCAACCGCACGGCGCGCCAGCGCCCCGTCGAGGTCGAGGTGACCTGGAGCGCCGTCGATCTCGACCGCCGTGCCGGTGTCCACCGAGGCAGCCCAGAGCGCGTCGAACTCGAGCGCGTACCCGTCGGACAATCCCGGTGAGCGGTTCGTGGGATGGGTAATGACGTTGACGAGCGGGTGGCGGATGGCGCGCAGGTAGCGCTCGGTCAGCCGGGCGCCGTCATGGCCGCCGTGATCGTGCAGCGACGCGAGCACGATGTCGAAGCGTCCGAGCGTCTCGTCATCGAAGTCGAGGCTGCCGTCGAGCATGATGTCGACCTCGATCCCGTGCAGCACCTCTATGCCGCGCGCGGCCGCGCGCACGCGGTCGATCTCCTCGCGCTGGCGGTCGACGTCGGCGGCGGCCAGCTTGCGCGACGACCAGGCACGCTCCGAGTGATCGGTGATGGCGATGTACTCGTAGCCGAGCTGCCGGGCCGCACTGACCATGTCGGCAATCGTGTTCCGACCGTCGCTCCACGAGCTGTGCGTGTGCAGATCGCCACGGATGTGGTGCTCGGAGACCAGCCGCGGCAGCGTGCCCGCCTCCGCTGCCGTGATCTCCTCATCCCCGCTGCGCAGCTCAGGCGCGATGTACGGGAGATTCAGCGTCGCATAGAACTCCGGCTCCGACGCGCAGGCGATCCGGGCGCCGTCGCGCGTCAGCCGGGCTTCGGCCAGTCGCAGCCCGAGCCGTTCCGCCCGCCGCTGCAGGTGAGCCACGTGGCCGCGCGCGCCGGTGTGCCAGACGAACGCGGTGCCCGCATCGTCGGGCGGCGCCACGTACAGCGTGATTCGACCACGTGCCGTCTCGACCGTGACGCTCGACGCCTCCTGGGAGACGACGGCGGTGACGGGCGCAAGGCGCGCGAACGCGGCAAGCACGTGCGTGTGGCGCTTCGAGGGAACAATGCCGAGGAGCGTGACGTCGCCGACTGCAGGCGCGAAGCGGCGAACGCTGCCGACGGCGCTGATGGCGTCGGCGGCGACGCCGGCGCGCCGCGCTTCGCGAATCATCGACGAGGCGAGCAGATGGGCCCGCCCCAGCGGAATGCGGGGGACTTCTACGTCACATGCCACAAGTCACAAGTCACACGGTCGGAAAAATTGTACCTGTGTGACTTGTGATTTCGTGGGTCTTTCGCTCCTGAGCTACGGACCCGCGATGTACCGCCGGCCGACGAACATGCGGTAGAGCGCCAGCAGCACGATCGCGCCGAGGAGCGACATCAGGAAGCCGGCCGCTTCGCCCTCGCGGTAGAACCCGAGCGCGCGTCCGATCCAGCCGCCGAGTACCGCGCCCGCGATGCCAAGCAGCATGGTCACGATGATGCCGCCGGGGTCGCGGCCGGGCATGACGAGCTTCGCCAGCGCGCCCACCACCAAGCCGAACAGAATCCATCCCAGAATTTCCATCTATGGCCTCCAGCCGTACGGGCTGCCGACGACGTGTGCAAGGGGAAGGCCCGCCGCGAGAGGATGGCGGTCAGACGTCGGCCGTGGTCTAGGAGGAAGGAAAGGAGTGGTGGACGGCAGGGGGATCGAACCCCTGACCTCTGCATTGCGAACGCAGCGCTCTCCCAGCTGAGCTAGCCGCCCACGTGCAGTGTGTGTCACGAGGGAGCAGACCGCCACCGGTCCGCCCCCGAGGTGCTGCAAGAACATCTCAGTCTAACACCCGACTGATCGCTGCCGCAATGCGCCGAAAGACCCGATAACATCGGTATTGATGCCCACGCTCAACACAATCGGTGTGCTGACCGGCGGCGGCGACGCGCCCGGTCTCAACGCCGTCATCCGCGCCGTCGTCAAGGCCGCGTACAACGCCGGCGTGGAGGTCCTCGGGCTCGAAGACAGCTTCGACGGGTTGATCTACCCCGAGAAATCACGGCCGCTGACGCCCCGCGACGTCACCGGCATCCTGCGGCGCGGCGGCACCATCCTCGGCACGGTCAACCGCGGCAACCCGTTCGCCCAGCCGATCATCACGCCGCAGGGGACGTTCGACTACGCGGACCGCGTCATGGAGATGTTCCAGCGGACCGCGCTCGACGCGCTCGTCTGCATCGGCGGCGACGGCACGCTGTCGATCTCGTACGAGTTCTACAAGAAGGGCATTCCGCTGGTCGGCGTGCCCAAGACGATTGACAACGACATCGTCGGGACCAACAGCTCGTTTGGCTTCGACACCGCAGTGAGCTTCGCCACCGAGGCGATCGACCGGCTGCACACGACCGCCGAGGCGCATCGCCGGATCATGGTGGTCGAGGTGATGGGGCGGTACGCCGGCTGGATCGCGCTGCACAGCGGCGTCGCGGGCGGCGCCGACGTGATCCTGATCCCCGAGATCCAATACGACCTCGACAGGGTGGCGCAGTGCATCCGCGATCGCGACGCCTGGGGCGCGCGGTTCAGCATCGTCGTGGTCGCCGAAGGCGCGCGGCCGACGGGGGGCGCCGTCTCGGTCGTGCAGGAGGCGCGCGGCAGCCAGCCGGAGCGGCTCGGCGGCGCCGGCATCCGCGTGGCGAGTGAGCTGCAGACGCGCACCGGCAAGGAGACACGCTACGTCGTCCTCGGCCACCTGCAGCGTGGGGGCGCGCCAACCGCATTCGACCGTACGCTGGCGACCAGATTCGGCGGCAAGGCTGTCGAGCTGCTCTTGGCGGGGCAGTTCGGGATGATGGTCGCGAATCACCCGCCCGACGTCGTTCCCGTGCCGCTCGGCGACGTGGTGGGGAAGATCCGAACCGTGCCGCTCGACTACGACCTGATCCACACCGCCCGCGCGCTCGGCGTATCGTTCGGGGATTAGTGGACTAGCAGGTCCTGATCCTTCTTCTTCTGGAGCTCGTCGATTATCTTGATGTGCTCGTCGGTGATCTTCTGTACGTGGTCGAGGCCCTTCCGCTCGTCATCCTCGGAGACCTTGTGCTCCTTGAGCAGCTTCTTGAGGCGATCGTTCGCGTCGCGCCGGACCTGGCGGACGGCGTTGCGTCCCTCTTCGGCCTGCTTGTGGACGTGCCGTGACAGCTCCTTGCGCCGCTCGTCGGTGAGGGCCGGGATCGGGATGCGGACGATCTTGCCGTCGTTGGCGGGGTTGAGGCCGAGGTCGGAAGCGCGGATCGCCTTCTCGATGGCGCCCATGAGCGACGGGTCGAACGGCTGCGCGACGATCATCGCCGGCTCGGGCACCGAGAGCGTCGCCACCTGGTTGATCGGCATCTTCGTGCCGTAGGCATCCACCTGGATGCCGTCGAGCAGGCTGACCGTGGCGCGCCCGGTGCGGACGCCGGCCATGTCGCGCCGGACGCGGTCGATGACCCCGTCCATGCGCTTCTTCACTTCGGTGAACATTCCGTTCAGATCGCTGAATTCCATAGCGGCCCCTACGCGCCGACGATCGTCCCGACCGCCTCGCCCAGCACGACGCGGCGGATGTTGCCCGCCTCGCGCAGGTCGAAGACGACGATCGGCATCTTGTTGTCCATGCAGAGCGAGATCGCCGTCGCGTCCATCACCTTGAGCTGCTTCTCGAGCACCTGCAGGTACGAGATGGCCGGATACTTCGTGGCGTGCGGATCGAGCATCGGATCGGCGGTGTAGACACCATCGACCTTCGTGCCCTTGAGGATGACCTCCGCCTTGATCTCCATCGCGCGGAGCGCGGCGGCGGTGTCGGTGGTGAAGTACGGGTTGCCCGTGCCGGCGGCAAAGATGACGACCCGCCCCTTTTCGAGGTGGCGGATCGCGCGGCGTCGGATGAACGGCTCGGCGACCGCGCGCATCTCGATCGCGGTGACCACGCGTGTGACGACGTCCTGCTGCTCGAGCGCGTCCTGCAGCGCCAGCGCGTTGATCACCGTCGCCAGCATGCCCATGTAGTCGCCGGTCGCGCGGTCCATGCCGCGCGCGTTCGCCGCCAGACCGCGAAAGATGTTGCCGCCGCCGATCACGATGGCGGTCTGCACGCCGAGGCCCTGAATCTCTCCGACGTCGCGCGCGATGCGGGTGGTGACCGCCGGATCGACCCCGAACTGCTGGTCGCCCATCAGCGCCTCGCCCGAGAGCTTGAGCAGGACGCGCTGGTAGATGGGGGAGGGCGTCAGATCGGCCATGCCGGGAGAATTATAGTCAGTCGATCGCCTCGCCGACCCGGTACCGCGTGAAGCGGCCGATGGTGATGTTCTCTCCGGTCTTCGCCGTCGCCTCGACGACCATCTGTCCGATCGTCACGTTGGCGTCGCGGATCGACGGCTGCTCGAGCAGCACGAACTCCGAGTAGAAGCTGTTCAGCTTCCCCTCGATGATCTTGTCGAGCACGTGCGCGGGCTTTCCGGAGCCTTCCATCTGCGCGCGATAGATGCTCTTCTCCTTCTCGACGGCCTCGCCCGGCACGTCCTCGCGGCGCACCCACCTGGGGTCGGCGGCAGCGATGTGCATCGCCACCTCCTTCACCAGATTCTGGAACGCCTCGGTGCGCGCGACGAAATCGGTCTCGCAGCTGACCTCGACGAGCACGCCGATCTTGCCGCCCATGTGGATGTAGCTGCCGATGAGCCCCTGAGCGGTGGCGCGCCCGGCGCGCTTGGCGGCCTGTGCGAGCCCGCGCTTGCGGAGCAGCGTCGTCGCCTCTTCCATGTTGCCGTTCGCCTCGGCGAGCGCCGCCTTGCACTCCATCATCCCGGCGCCCGTCTTCTCGCGGAGCTGCTTCACCTGATCTGCCGTAATCGTTGCCATGGTTGGAATCTTTCGTCTCTCGTCTTGCGTCTCTAGTCACGAAAGACCAACGACCAAAGACGAAAGACTGCTCGTACAAACAACGCGCCGGCCACGTGCCGGCGCGTTGGATTTCGTCGCCGCAGCCTCAGGCTCCGGCCGGGGTTGCCTCGCGCGGCCGCTGCGGCCGCGTCACGCGCGTCAGCCGCGCCGCGGCATCGGCGGCTGCGGCCTCCTCGGCGTGCTGGGCCGCCTCTTCAGCGAGCTTGGCCTCGCGCAGTCCGCGGCCCGCCAGCACGGCGTCGGCGACCCTCGCCGCGAACAGCTTGATGGCACGCAGCGCGTCGTCGTTGCCCGGGATGACGTAGTCGACCTCATCCGGATCGCAGTTGGTGTCGACGATGCCGATGACCGGAATCTTCAGCTTGCGCGCCTCGTCCACCGCAATCTTTTCCTTGCGCGTGTCGACGACGAAGACGGTGTCGGGGAGCCGGGACATCTGGCGGATGCCTTCGAGGTTCTTCTGCAGCTTCCGCTTTTCCTTCTCGGCGCGGGCGATCTCCTTCTTGGACAGCGTATCGTAGCGGCCGTCGCTGACCATCGCCTCGAGGTCCCGCAGGCGGCCCAGACTGCGTTGAATGGTGGTGAAGTTGGTGAGCAGGCCGCCCAGCCAGCGCTGGTTCACGAAGAACATCCCGCAGCGCTGCGCCTCTTCGGCGATGACGTCCTGCGCCTGCCGCTTGGTACCCACGAACAGGACCGTCTTGCCCTCGGCGGCCAGATTGGTGACGAACTCCTCGGCGTCGCGGAACTTCTTGGCGGTCCTGTTGAGATCGACGATGTAGATGCCGTTCCGCTCTCCGAAGATGTATTCCTTCATCTTCGGGTTCCACCGCTTCGTCTGGTGGCCGAAGTGGACCCCCGCTTCGAGCAGGTCCTTGATCGCGATACCGGGCAAGCTCCCTCCCTTCCTCCGGCGGGTCCGAAAGGACCCGCCCTACGTTAGCGTTTGCTGAACTGGAACCGTTTCCGCGCCCCAGCCATGCCGTACTTCTTGCGCTCCTTCACGCGCGCATCGGAGGTGAGCAGGCCGTCCTTCTTGAGCTGCCGTCGCAGCTCCGCGTTGAACTCGACGAGCGCCCGCGCGATGCCGAGGCGCAGCGCGCCCGCCTGACCGTTGACGCCGCCGCCGGCAACCGTCGCCAGAATGTCGAACTTGTCTCCCGTTTCGGTCAGCAGCAGCGGACGCTTGACCTGCGTCCGCAGCGCGTCGGTCGGGAAGTACTGGTCGAACTCGCGATGGTTGACGGTGATGGCGCCTTTGCCGGAGCGAAGAAACACGCGGGCGGTGGAAGTCTTGCGGCGTCCTGTGGCGTAGTATTCGATGCTGGCCAAATTACGCGACCTCGATCTGACGTGGTTGCTGGGCGACGTGCGGATGGTCCGGGCCGGCGTACACCTTCAGCTTCCGGTACATCGCGTCTCCGAGCTTGGTTTTCGGCAGCATGCCGCGGACGGCCTCTTCCACCAGCCGGATGGGGTGCCGCTGCCGCACGACGACCGCGCGCTCCTCGCGCAGCCCGCCTTCGTAGCCGCTGTGACGGCGATAAACCTTCTGCGTCTCCTTGCGGCCCGTCAGCTTCACCTGTGCGGCGTTGACGACGATCACGTGATCGCCGGTGTCGATAAACGGGGTGTACACCGCCTTGTGCTTGCCTTGCAGAAGACGCGCCGCCAGCGTCGCGACGCGTCCGAGCACCTCGCCCTGCGCATCGATGACGTGCCACCGGCTGTCCGCGCTCCGTGCGCCTGCTACAAACGTACGCATGAAAGGGGATCCTTCGCGGGTGGGTCCGACCGGGAGCCAACCCGATCTGTACGGAGGAAGACCAGCAACCGCAAACCCCAATGATACGGACGGTTGTGGGCACTGTCAAGGCGCCGACGGCGTTCCTTGGGTGTTGTCGAGGAGGGAACGTCCGATAAAGGGACACGAGGGGGCCAGACCCCCGGAACACGCTCTCTCTCTGCAGCGCCGAGGATACGCCGGTGTTTGGACGAACAAGAAATCTCGTGGGCCTCGATATCGGCTCGAGCGCGGTCAAAGCGGTCGAGCTGAAACCGGCGGGCCGCGGCTACCGCGTGACCGCGTTCGGCATCCAGCCCGTGCCGCCCGACGCCATCGTCGACGGGGCCATTATCGACGCCGGCGCCGTCGCCGACGCGATTCGGCGCGTCTTCGAGGAGAACAAGGCCTTCAAGGCCAAGGACGTCTGCGCGTCGCTCTCGGGCAATGCCGTCATCGTCAAGAAAATCACCCTGCCGGTGATGACGCCAACCGAGCTCGACGACTCGATCGCGTGGGAGGCCGAGCAGTACATCCCGTTCGACATTCAGGACGTCAATCTCGACTATCAGATCCTCGACGCCGGCACCGGTCCCGAATCGCGCGGCAGTATGGACGTGCTGCTCGTGGCGGCCAAGAAGGAGAAGATCGGCGACTACACCGGCGTCATCGCTCAGGCGGGCCGCACGCCGGTCATCGTCGACGTCGACGCCTTCGCGCTGCAGAACGCGTACGAGGTGAACTACGGCCTCGAGGCGCAGGAGGTCGTCGTCCTGCTGAACGCCGGCGCGAGCGCCATCAACATCAACATCCTGCAGGGCGACCAGTCGGTGTTCACGCGCGACGTCTCGATGGGCGGCAACGCCTACACTGAGGCGGTTCAGAAGGAGCTCGACCTGCCGTTCGAGGCCGCCGAGCAGGTCAAGAGGGGCGTGCCCGTCGACGGCGCCACGTTCGAGGACGCGCGGCCGGTGCTGCACGCGGTCACGGAGAACGTGCTCCTCGAGATTCAGAAGACGTTCGACTTCTTCAAGGCGACCGCCTCCTCCGACCGGATCGATCGCATCATGCTGAGCGGCGGCGCCTCGCGCGTCGATGGCTTCCGGGAGATGCTCCAGGACCGGTTCGGCATCACCGTCGAGGATTTCAATCCGTTCCGCACCATCGGGTGGGACGGGAAGAAGCTCGGTGACGCCGCGGAGGTTGCGCCGACGGCGGCTGTGGCCGTCGGGCTCGCGCTGCGGCGGTTGGGCGATCGATGATCCGTATCAACCTGCTCGGCACCGAGCGGCCGCGCGTTCGCAAGGCGATCGCGTTCGACGTCGGCCAGCGGCTCACCATTGCGGCAAGCCTCATCCTCGTCGCGGCGGTCGGCGTCATTGGCTGGTGGTTCTGGTCGCTCCGAAGCGAGTCGGCGCAGCTCGACATGGAGCTGGCGGCCGCGCGGCAGGAGGAGACGCGGCTCCGATCGCTGCTCGCGGAGGTGCAGCAGTTCGAGCAGCAGCGCGCCATGGTGCAGCAGCGCGTGGCGCTCATCGAACAGCTGCGCAGCGGCCAGAGCATCCCCGTGCAGCTGCTCGACCACGTCAGCCGCAGTCTTCCCGACATGCTCTGGCTGACGACCCTCCAGCAGGAGGGCGACGAGGTGACGATCGAGGGGCGGAGCACCACGCTCATCGCGCTCTCCGACCTCGTCGGCAATCTCGGGAGCAACCCGATCCTCCGGCGGCCGATCGAGATCGTGAACAGCCAGGTGCAGCCGGCATCCGGCTCCGGCGCCAATGCGGTGCCGGAGCTGATTGCCTTCACCGTACGCGCGCGGATCAACCGGCCCGAGCCAAATGAACCGGCCCGGAATCGTTTGAAATGAGGAGCCGGGCGCCCTTGAGGAGCCAGCCCAGCAAACCGATCGAAATTTTTCCGCTCAAG
>JACPCS010000033.1 GCA_016184455.1 Acidobacteriota bacterium | reverse complement strand
GCACGAACTACGAGCTGAGCTTCGTTGGGGCGAACCTGACGATTACCGCCCGGAAGGTCACCGTCACGGCGGATGCGCAGACGAAGGTCTACGGGGAGGCGGATCGCACGCTGACCTACGAGATTACCGAGGGCTCGCTCGTCACCGGGGATGCGTTCACGGGCGCGCTCAGCCGCGCGGCGGGCAGCACCCTCGGCACCTACGGCATCGCGCAGGGGACGCTCGCGCTCAGCACGAACTACGACCTGACCTTTGTCGGGGCGAACCTGACGATCACCGCCCGGAAGGTCACTCCGTTGACCTACCAGATCACGGAGGGAAGTCTGGTCAGCGGTGACAACTTCTCGGGTGCGCTGAGCCGCGCGCCCGGCAGCACCCTCGGCACCTACGGCATCACGCAGGGGACGTTGGCGCTGTCCATGAACTACGAGCTGAGCTTCGCCGGGGCGAACCTGACGATTACCGCGCGGAAGGTCACCGTGGCGGCCGATCCGCAGACGACGACGTACGGCGAGGCGGATCCCGCGCTGACCTACGAGATTACCGAGGGCTCGCTCGTCACCGGGGATGCGTTCACCGGCGTACTGAGCCGGGCGCCCGGGAACGCCGTCGGCACCTACGCCATCACTCGGGGCACCCTCGCGCTCAGCACGAACTACGACCTCACCTTCGTCGGCGCGAATCTCACCATCACCGCCCGGAAGGTGACCGTGACCGCCGATGCGCAGACGAAGGTCTACGGGGAGGCCGACCCGGCGCTGACGTATCAGATCACCGAGGGTTCGCTCGTCACTGGGGATGCGTTCTCGGGCGCGCTGAGCCGCGCGGCGGGCAGCACCCTCGGCACCTACGGCATCGCGCAGGGGACGCTCGCGCGAACCTGACGATCACCGCGCGGTCGATCACGATCACGACTGATGCGAAGAGCACGGTGTACGGCGAGGCGGATCCCGCGCTGACCTACCAGGTTACGACGGGCATCCTGGTCGAGGGCGACGGATTCGGCGGTGAGTTGACACGGGATGCCGGCGAAACCGTCGGCACCTATGCCATTCACCAGGGCACGGTGGCCCTCTCGAGCAATTACAGCCTGACGTTCGTGGGAGCCAACCTCACCGTGACCAGGGCGACCCTCACCATCACCGCGGACGACTGGACGAAGACATACGGCCAGACGACGACGTTTGCCGGGACCGAATTCACGACCAACGGACTGCTGAATGCCGACACCGTCACATCGGTGACCTTGACGAGTACGGGCGCTGCCGCGACGGCGACCGTCGCGAACAGCCCTTACTCAATCACGCCGAGTGCGGCAGTGGGCACCGGGCTCGACAACTACACCATCACCTATATCGACGGTGCCCTGACGGTGAACACGGCCACGCTCACCATCACGGTTGCGGACGCGAGTCGGATCTACCACCAGCCCAATCCGGCGTTTACCGGCACGATTGACGGTCTCCAGAACAATGACGCTATCAGCGCCGTCTACACCACGGCTGCCACGTTCGAGAGCCCGGTCGGCTCGTACGACATCGGTGCGACGATTGTGGATCCGAGTCGTCGGATCGGGAACTACTCGGTTGTGATCGACAAGGGAGCGCTGACCATCGAGAAGGCGCAGCCGATCCTGACCTTCACGACTCCGGTCAACACGGCGCCATTCACCGGCTCGACCAGCCTCGCGCCCGTGAGCGTGTCCTTGGTGGAGCAAATCGGCGGCCGCGCCGTCGCGGGAAAGGTCGTCAGCGTATCCGCCGCAGGCACGACCGCGCAGGCGACGACGAACGATAGTGGAATGGCGACCGCGCAGCTGCCGCTGGCGATTGGAGAGTACGTCGTGAATGGAGAGTTCGCCCGTGACGAGAACTATCTACCGGCCACAACGAGCACGCCGCAAGGCCTCTACGTGTACCAGCCGACGCAGTTCGTGATCTGGGGCGGTAATGCGCCTTCGCTCGAGACAGCGGTTCGCGTCGGGGATCGGTATCTCTTCTGGGGCGCACAGTGGGCCAAGCAGGTCGCCGCAGGGAGCGATGGCGCCAACGAGAGCTTCAAGGGATACGCCGACCGGGTGTCCGGGACGCAGTGGAGCGCAACCGGCGGTGCATCGAGCGCCCCGCCGGCGGCAATATCCACGTATGTCGGGGTCATTGTCACGACGCAGACGGCGCGCAATCGGAGCGATACGGTCGGCAATATCGCCGAAATCGTGGTGCTGAAGGTCGATGACGTCCATGGCTACGCGCCGAACCCCGGCCACAGCGCCACGGGCGTGATGGTTGCGAGAACGCGCTAGCGTGCGGGCCTGCGACGGACCTGTCCGAGAACCATCGGCAGCGGCCGGAGGACACGCTTCATCTGGTCGAGGATAAGGCCCAGTGACCCGAGCGACACGGTACCCGGCAGCGGGCTGTCATCTTTTTCGCCGAAGATCACCGGCGAGGCTGCGCGCTGGCCGTCGATGATGAAGAGGGCATCACCTATCGTAGCTCCTACCAGGCCACCTGGGCGCTGAGTTGCAGCATCCGGGGGAAGCCGGCTGCCTCCCGGATCTGCCCGAATGAGGGATCGCCGAACGCGACGTTCGGGCCGCGCAGGTCGGGGATGTTGAACACGTTGATGATCTCGGCGCGCCCCGATACGGTCCGCGCCCCGAGGCGGTGCGACTTCTGGATCGCGACGTCCCACAGCCGCCGCGCCGGCGTCCGTGCCCGTCCATCTGCGCGCGGCGCATCGCCGAAGGTAAACGGCGCCGCCTGCGACCAGGCCGCGGGATTGAGCCAGCGGATGCAGCCGCACTGCGGATCGTACTGCGCGTCCGCATCGCGGGCGAGGCGCGGATTGACGCCTGACACGATGTTCGGGCGCTGGCCGCTGCCAAGGAGTCCGGAGTTGTTCGGGCTCTGACCGACGGTCACGGGGAAGCCGGCCTGAGAGCGTCCCGCCACGCTGAGCGTCCATCCGCCGACGAGCGCGTCGACCACGCGACCGCGCTTCACCCAGCGGCGCCCCGGTCCGAACGGGAGCTCGACGATCGTGGTGAGATTGAAGACGTGGGGCGTATCGAGCACCGACAGGCCGAACTCCCGCTCCACGTCGTAGTTGTTCATCAACGACGATCCACCCGCGAAGAAGTTGCTTTCGCTGAACTGGTTGTCCGTCAGCCGGCTCCACGTGTAGTTCGCGTGCACGGCCCAGCCGCCGCTCAGGCGCCGCTCGCCCGTGAGCACCAGCGCGTGATAGCGGGATCGTGAGAGGTTCGGCCGCCGGAGGTAGACGCCGTCGAACTGCGGATACGGCCGGAGCAGCTGGCCGCGGGGCAGCGTCGCGCCGGCGAGAATCCCGACGCCAAGCGGCGTGCCGAAGAACGGGTTCGCCACCGGCTCCTGCAGCGCCGGCCCGAGCGCGGCGTACTGCGGGTCGAGCTGGTTGATGTTGGGCCCCCAGCCGCCGATGCCGCTCATCAGCCGCTCGCCGCGCGCAGCCAGATAGCCGACGCCGATCGCCACCTGGTGGGGAAGCTCACGCTGCAGATCGATCGAGTAGCGATGAACATGGGCCAGCCGGCTCTCCGGGTCGATGAATCCGATGCTGTCGCCCACGCCGGTGAGGCGGCCGCCGCCGTTGCCGCGCGGTTGGTTGAGCCCGTTCGGAAATGGGTTGGTCAGCCTACAGCCCTCACACGGAACGAAGGGGTTCGACCCGGTCGCAACGTAGCTGGTGCCGATGTTGTAGCCGGTCGTCCCCGTGCCCCCTTCGTCCGCGCTGATGCCCTGCGACGGAGCCCAGAACAGGCCATACCCTCCGCGGACGACCGTACGCTCGTCGAAGGCGTACGCGAGGCCGAGGCGCGGCGCGAATTGCCAGGGATTGGGATCGCCCTGACGGGTGGGCGCGCCGTCGACGCCCGCATATCGGACGCCGCCGGTCAGCACCAGCGGTGTGCCATCCGGCCGCAGTCCACCGACCTGGATCGGGAACGGTTCGTCAAACGCCCACTCGGTGATGATGCGGTTCTCGCGCTCGCGCAGCCCGGTCTCGAAGTCGTACCGCAGGCCCAGATTCAGCGTCAGCCGCGGCGTCACGCGGAAGTCGTCCTGCGCGAAGCCGCTCCAGTACTGAAGGAACACATCAATCGGCGAGCTCACCGAGACGGCTCCGTTCGCCGGGAAGCCGAGGAGGAAGCTCGCAAACGCGTCGCCCGTGCCCGGCGCCGGCGTGTTCGGATTGGGGCCGAAGGTGAATTCCCGGCTGAAGCCGAATCCGCCCATCCCTCCGACGTTCTGGAAGCGCACGCCGGTGAGCCGGTATTCCGCTCCGAGCTTCACGGTGTGCCGGCCGCGCAGGGTCGTGAGCGTAGCGTTCGCAGTATGGGCGTAGTAGCTCGCCCGATCCCTGTAGCGGTCGCCCAGAAAGGACCCGCCGCGGCCATAATCCGTCACCCCGATGTTGGGGAACTTCTTGAGCGGCACGGCAGCCAGATAGCCGGGATCGAAGCCCAGGGCGGATGGGTCGAACGGCGCGGGCCGATTGTCGTCCTCGAGGTCGTTGTAGCCGTACCGCACGGCGACGACCGACCGACTGCCCGGCGTCCACACCGTGTTCAGCGCCACCACCTGTGCGCCGCGTACGAAGGCCCCGCCGCCGGGGTCGGCCGGATTGTCGAAAAGCGATCCACCACCGTAAAACGCCGCATCGGGCTCCATCGATTCGTACCACGCATAGAGTCCGGTACTCGTCAGCGCGTCGCTCCACCGCTGGGTGATCTTGCCTGCAAGCTGGTCGGCGCGATCGACGATCCGGGCGACGGCCGGCCGCAGCGTGCCGGCGGAGGGCATCGGCAGGTACTGAAGCAGGGCCTGCGAGACAGGATTGATCCGGCCGGCGGGAATCCGGTTGCCTGGAAACGGATCGCGGACGAACTGTCCCGGCCGGGCGGGATCCGGTCTCGTCGTCAGCGGGTCGTAGATCGTGACGCCCGATTGTGAGAAGTCGCCGAGACGTTCGGCATCGGTCGGCAGCAGCAGCACCGTGGCGCGCGCGGTCGACGAACGATAGCCCTCGGTGCTCGCCCAGAAGAACGTGCGATTGCGGCGAATGGGCCCGCCGCCGCCGCCGCCGTACAGGTGGTAGTACGTGTCCGGATTCTCGATGTTGTTCTTCGCCGCGAACAAGAGACGCCCCATCGCCCAGTCAGGGCGGTTCTGATAGAGCGCCGTGCCGTGGACCTGGTTGGACCCGGACCGCGCGGTGACGTTGAACACACCGCCCGACGTCCGCCCGACGTCGGCGTCATAGGTGCTGAGCTGCACGCGCATTTCCTCGACCGCCTGGACGTTGGGAATCAGCGTGGCGCGGTTCAGGATGTCGACGATCGGCACGCCGTCGATCACGTAGCTGTTGTTGCGGCGGGGTCCGCCGCCGAGCGAGATGAGCGACGAGTTGGACTGGTCCTGCTGCCGCACGAACTGCGCGTCGCCCGTGGCCAGCACGGTCGGAAGGGCGGTCGCCATGATGAAGACGTTGCGCCCGGCGGAAGGGAGCCCCTCGATCGACGTGCGATCGACGGTGGCGCCGACTGAGGCATTGGCCCGGGTGACCGGCGGCACCGGCGCCTCCACGGTGACCAGCTCCGTCACGTCGCCAAGCTGGAGCGCGACATCGACGGTCAGGAACGTCTGCGTCCCGACACGCAGCCCGCTGCGCTCGTAGGTCTTGAAGCCCGGCGCCTGCGCCCGCAACCGGTATTCGCCGGGCAGCACGTTGCCGAAGGCGTACTCGCCGCCCGGGTTGCTCGTTGTCATGCGCACGAGCCCGGTCGCCGCATCGATCAACTCGAGGGGAACCACGGCCGGAAAGCCGCCCGCGTCGGTGACGCGTCCTCGAATGCCGCCTTGCGAGGTCTGGGCTGCCGTGGCGGCAGCGACGAGGAAAACCAGGAGGACAGACTGGGTAACCAACCGCCCTGAGCTCATCCGCGTTTGGGAATGCTACCCGGAAGTGCGGGTTTGCGTGCAAAGAAAACGTGTCGTCCAGAGCCTGGTACGCGGTTTGATCAGGGAAACCTTCATGTGGCTGCTTCCGCTCCTTCTGGTCCTGCTCGGCGGTGGTGACGCCGCGGCTCAGATACAGAGTCGGCCCACCGACCCGCCGCTCGTGACCGCGGTCAACGAGTCGTGGTATCGCCTCAGTGAGCCGATTCAATTTGCCGGCGATCTCTACTACCCGGCAGGGCCGCTGGTCTTCTTCAACGGCAACACGATGGTGCGCACGGGCCATTACAACGGCGTTCCTCTGTACGCCGACACCACGGTCGAGCCGTTCAGTGTCGTGCTCGTCCCGGTGGGCCGCGGGTTGCTGCAGCCCTATGAGCGGCGGCGCCGCGGCGATCTGGCGGGCACGACCGGCAGTCGGTCCCCGTCGTTCCCCGTGCAGCCAGTGCCCGATTCGGCCTCGCTGCCGATGGCGGCCGTCTCGCCCACGTCGCCGCCACTGCCACCCGGGGCGATCGGCGTCTATACCCCCGAGATCCCCACCACCGCGCCCGCTCGGCCGGCCCAGGAGGCCGTCGGCACCACCGGTATCGCGCCACGGCGGCCGGTGGTCATCGCCAGGCGGCCTGAAAGCAACGACGGGATCTGGATTCGCTTCCGCGGCGAGCGGTGGGTTCATGCGGGCCCGGCCGTGCCGCTCGGGACCGCGGACTTTACCCGCGTCGGCGAGTACGCGGGAGTTCCGGTGTACACGCGCCGCGGCAGCCGAGACGTGATCTACCTGCCAACCCAGGACGGCGCGCACGTCGCACCGTATCGATTGAAGCGTTAGCAGCTTAAGGCAGTTGCGGCAGCGACAGCACGCGTTGAATGGGCAGGTCGCGGCGATCCCCGGGGTAGAACACCCGTTCCAGAAACAGGCCTGAGGCAGGCGCCGTCAGAGGTGCCGGAAGCGGCGACGGCGCGGTCAGCAGGCGTGCCACCTCATCGACCGTCAGTCCGCCTCGTCCGACTTCCACGAGGACGCCGACGAGCCGGCGGACCATCTTCCAGAGGAAGTGCGACCCCTCGATCGCGACCAGAATCAGGTCGCCATCCTCGTGCACATCGCACCGCTCGAGCAGGACCTCGGTCGACTTCTCCTCGGGGTCGTCGTCCGAGAACGATTGGAAGTCGTGCATTCCGACGAATCGTCCCGCTGCGCTCCGCATCGCGCCCAGGTCGAGGTCTTCCTTGACCCACCAGACGTATGCCTTCGCGAACGCCGTACGCCGCTTCGCGATCTGATAGACGTAGCGGCGTGCAACCGCGTCCCGGCGCGCATGGAAGCGGTGCCGCACACGTTCAACCCGGAGGACGTTGATGTCGGCAGGCAGCGCGTCATTGATCCGCCGCCGCAGCGTTTCGGGCGGGAGCGTCGTGTCGAGGTCGAGATGCGCGACCTGCGCGAGGGCGTGCACGCCGGCATCGGTCCGTCCGGAGCCATACAGCTCGAGCGGACGGGAGCCGGTGCCCTCTGTGACGGCTCGTTCGAGCTCGCCCTGAACGGTGCGGGCGTTCTTCTGAATCTGCCAGCCGCTGTAGCGGGTGCCGGCGTACTCGATGGTCAACTTCAATCGCATCATTCGCCTGCCGGTAGGGGCGACGCATGCGTCGCCCCTACGCCGAACGGCATTATCTCTGCACCGATCTCCAAGCCGTGCCGCACGCCACTCTACCGCTGAGCCGCCTCGCCAGACGCCTGCCCACGGGCGCCGACCTGCAGCCAGACGGTTCGCCGCACTTCCGTGTGTGGGCGCCGCGCCCGCGTGAGATCCAGCTCGTGATCGAAACGGCCCAGGGCGCGAAGCGGGATATTCCGCTCGAGGCGGAACGTGACGGCTTCCATTCGGTGCGCGTCCCGGACATTGGCGCCGGTACGCGATACCGCTACCGCCTCGATGGGC
>JACPCS010000139.1 GCA_016184455.1 Acidobacteriota bacterium | reverse complement strand
CCTGAACGAGCAGCTGCCGCACGCGATGCCGTTCGTCAACGGCCTGCTGAAGAAGAAGGGGCTGCAGCAGCTCGTCCAGAAGTGCTACCTCGACCTCGGCCTCGAGCGCACGGTCGACATGCTCGACGCGCTGAAGAACCTCGGGTTCGCCTACGCGACGAAGTCGGGGCTGTCGATCGGCATCGACGATCTGATCATTCCGGCCAACAAGCAGCAGCTCGTCGAGGACGCCCGAAACGAGGTGATCAAGGTCGAGCAGCAGTACCTCGAAGGCGCCATCACCAACGGCGAGCGCTACAACAAGGTGATCGCCGTCTGGTCGGAGGTGACCGAGAAGATCGCCGACGAGATGTTCGGCGAGATGGCCGAGATGGACCACTCGGGCCGCTTCTTCAACCCGGTCTACATCATGGCCGACTCGGGCGCGCGCGGATCCAAGCAGCAGATCCGGCAGCTCGCTGGCATGCGGGGACTGATGGCGAAGCCGTCGGGCGAGATCATCGAGACGCCCATCACCTCGAACTTCCGTGAAGGGCTCACGGTGCTGCAGTACTTCATCTCGACGCACGGCGCCCGTAAGGGCCTGGCCGACACGGCGCTCAAGACCGCCGACTCCGGCTACCTGACGCGGCGCTTGGTCGACGTGGCGCAGGACGTCATCATCTCCGAGGCCGACTGCGGCACGCTCGACGGCATCGAGGCGCGTGCCATCGTCGAGTCGGGCGAGATCATCGAGCCGCTTCGCGATCGCATCGTCGGCCGCGTGACGCTCGAGAAGATCGTCGACCCGTTCGGGGGCGACACGATCGTCGACGTCAACGAGGAGATCGACGAGGACAAGGCCTCCGCGGTGCAGGAAGGCGGTATCGAGAAGGTGAAGATCCGCTCCGTGCTGACCTGCGCGTCGAGGCGCGGGGTGTGCGCGCGCTGCTACGGGCGCGACCTCGCCACCGGCCGGCTCGTCGAGCTCGGCCAGGCAGTGGGCGTCATCGCCGCGCAGTCGATCGGCGAGCCCGGCACGCAGCTCACGATGCGGACGTTCCACATCGGCGGCACGGCGTCGCGGGTCTCCGAGCAGAACACGCTCGACGCCAAGCACGCCGGCGTCGCCCGCTATCAGGGGCTGCAGGTCGTCGAGACGCACAAGGGCGTCGAAGGCGGCGGCGGCCAGCTCATCGTGATGAACCGCAACGGGTCGCTGGTGGTGGCCGACGAGAAGGGGCGCGACCGTGAGCGCTACCCGATCGTCTACGGCGCGCGGCTGAAGGTGCGCGACGGCCAGAAGGTCGAGCCGGGGCAGATCCTCGTCGAGTGGGATCCGTACACGTTCTCGATCCTGACCGAGGAGACCGGCACCGTCCGGTTCAAGGACATCATCGAGGGCCTGACGATCCACGAGGAGGTGGACGAGGTCACGGGTCTCTCGCGGTTCATCATCGTCGACTCGCCGGATGAGAAGAAGCAGCCCACGATCGAGATCAAGGACAAGACGGGGAAGGCCGTCCGCAAGTACCACATGCCGGTGCACGCGCACCTCATGGTGCAGGACGGCGAGGCGGTCGAGGCGGGCGACGTGCTCGCCAAGATCCCGCGCGAGACGACGAAGACGAAGGACATCACGGGCGGTCTGCCGCGCGTGGTGGAGCTCTTCGAGGCGCGCAAGCCGAAGGATCCGGCCGTCATCTCTGAAATCGACGGCGTGGTGAAGGACGGCGGCGTCGTCAAGGGCCAGCGCAAGATGATCATCGTCCCCGACGACGCGAGCGAGCCGCGGGAGTATGCGCTGCCGCGCGGGGTGCACGTGAACGTGCACGAGGGCGAGCGGGTGCGCGCGGGCGAGCAGCTGATGGACGGCCCGAGCAACCCGCACGACATCCTGCGGGTACTCGGCGAGAAGGAGCTGCAGAAGTACCTGGTGAACGAGATTCAGGAGGTCTACCGGCTGCAGGGCGTCAACATCAACGACAAGCACATCGAGGTCATCGCGCGGCAGATGATGCGGTGGGTGAAGATCGAGGATGTGGGCGACACCGAGTTCCTGATCGACGAGCAGGTGGACAAGTTCCGTTTCCTCGAGGAGAACGAGCGGGTGATTGCGGCGGGCGGGCGGCCGGCGACGGCGCAGCCGCTGCTGCTCGGAATCACGAAGGCGAGCCTGTCGACCGACTCGTTCATCTCGGCGGCCTCGTTCCAGGAGACGACGCGGGTGCTGACGGAGGCGTCGATCTCGGGGAAGGTGGACTACCTGCGCGGGCTGAAGGAGAACGTGACGATGGGCCGGCTGATTCCGGCGGGGACGGGGTTCGAGTGGTACCGCAACGTGCGGATTCCGCCCGACGAGCCGCCGCCGCCGCCGGCGCCGCCGCAGCCGACCGAGGACGAGCTCGATATGGAGCGCGAGATCGAGTACGCGTTCGACGCCGACGAGCCGGTGGCGGGTGCGCGCGGTCCGCTCGGGGACATCGAGTAGCGCTCGAACACCTCGCGCTCCCACGGGCCACAGAGCCATCCGCCTTCGCCCAAGGCTTCGGCGGACAAGCCGAGGCACAGAGATTCCTTTTCTCTGTGCCTTTTATTGCGTACGTAGTGTCCGGCATCCTTGTCCGCCGAAGCGCGTTGCGCGAAGGCGGAAGCCGGACCAGCATCATCTCGACGTCTGGCCCCGGTCGGACGGCCTCCCAGGGGAATCGCGGTGCGCGTGCCCCGGCGCCGTCGCTCCAGACAATCGGTACGCAGATCGCGGAGGTGGAGGTGGACGACGGGACGGGCGAAGTGGAGGTGCTGCGCGTCGTCGCCTCGCACGACTGCGGGACGCCTATCAACCCGATGCTGGTCGAAGGGCAGGTCGAGGGCGGCAGATCAATCCCAACCTGACCAACTAGACCACTACCGGCGCCGGCATGTAGTTGACACCGGCGGGTCACGGGCCTAACGTTGCTGCAATCAATCGATTGCTACGACAGTGCGGCCAGTCTCCCGCTGGTTACAGTTCAATCCCGTCCTCGTCGTCGCGCTGGCCCTCGTGTGTGCGACCATCCTGGTCGTATATCTTCAGCACCGCACGCTCACGACGCTGGATCAGCAGTCCACCCTCATCGTCGAGAGGGTCCTGGAGCAAACCGCGAACGAGATTGCCGCCGACATTCGTGTGGCGATCGATCAGCCGGCGTACGACACGCTGAGGGCATTCACCGGCCCGCAGCTGCAGGGCGCGCCTCTCGATCGTGTCCTGGGCACCTACGAGGAGGCGATCCGCAAGTATCCGCACGTTGACGGGTTTTTCATCTGGACCGCCGAAACCGAGGCGAGGGTGCCTGGAGAAGTACTCTTCTTCAAGGGCATGGCGGACCGCGACGTCCCCGAGCGGGAGGACGACGGCTGGACTGCATTCTCCCGAGACCCCGAGCTGGGGCCGCTGATCTACCAGGGTGCGCGCGCACACGCCGGTGCCCAGACGAACTACACGGCGCTGGAGTATCGCCTCGGCCCGTGCACCTACGACGTGCTGGTGCACAATTACCGGCTCGAAGCGGGGCGCGACGGTTTCTCCTTTCTCCTCGGCGTCGCCGTGTGTGTCGAGCAGGCGGGCGAGCGCCTGCTGTCGCACGTGTACCGCAGCCAGCTTGCGGACTGGCTCAGGCAGGCCGAGGGCGGACCTCCACTCGATCTGACCGTGTTCGACGAGCAGCATCGGGCGATCTTCGGTTCGGCACAATTCACACCGGGGATCGCGACGAGCGTTTCATTTCCCGCGCAGTTCTATCCCGCCAGGCTGTCTTCCCTGACCGTGGCGGGCGATGTCTCGCCGCGCGAGTGGACCGTCCGCGTGAGCTCCGCCGCCCTCAGGCCGGGTGCGGTGCACGCACAGAGCTATTGGGTTCTGGGCCTGTCCGTGCTCCTCATGCTCGTTGCCCTGACCGCCGCCGTGCGCGGCCAGAAGCGGGCGTCCGAGCTGGCGGCCATGCAGGCAGAATTCGTCTCGCACGTGTCACACCAACTGCGGACGCCTCTGTCCCTTCTCACCACCGTGACGGAAACGCTGGCGCTCGATCGGGTCAGGTCGCCGGAGAAGGCGGCTCAATACGTCGACATCATCCGCACGGAAACGACGCGGCTGACGACGCTCGTCGAGGGCATTCTCGAATTCTCGCGAGTGCAGGGCCGCCGCAGCTACCAGCGTGAGCCCGTTGATCTGGTCCCGCTCGTACGCGAGACGGTCGGGGCGTTCACCCAGAAGCTCGCCACCGAAGGGTTCACGATCCAGGTGGACGTTTCGGACCCGTCGCCCATGGTCGACGCGGATCCGGCGGCGCTCGAACAAGTGCTGCTCAACCTTCTCGACAATGCCGTGAAGTACTCTGCCGAGGTCCGGGAGGTCACGGTTCACGTGAGCCGCACGGCGAGCGAAGCGGTCGTCGAGGTCGAGGACCGGGGAGTCGGAATCCCAGCCGCCGACCAATCGCGTATCTTCGACCGGTTCTATCGCGGCGCGGGTGCAGGCCGGCAGCGCGGTTTCGGGCTCGGTCTTGCCGTGGTGCGGGAAATCGTCAATGCGCATCGAGGCCGGGTCGAGGTGGAGAGCGAGGTGGGACGCGGCAGCGTCTTTCGCGTCCGCCTGCCCCTCCACAACCCGGTCGGCCGCATGCGGGGGGCCGTTCGGTCCAACACATGAAGGCGTCTGCCACTGCTCCGGGAGCGGTCACGGCACCGCACGTGCTCGTCGTGGAGGATGAGCCGCATATGCAGATGCTGCTCTCGGACAACCTAGAGTTCGAGGGCTACCGTGTCACAACCGTGGGAACCGCCGAGGAGGCGCTGGCGTGGGTCGACCAGCATCCGTGTGCCCTGATGATTCTCGACCTGATGCTGCCTCGTATGAGCGGCTTCGAGTTGTGCCGGCGCGTGCGCGCGGTGGGCGTGCGATTCCCCATCATCATGCTCACGGCGCGCGCCGAGGAGTCGGACCGGGTGATCGGGCTCGACCTGGGTGCCGATGACTACCTCACGAAACCCTTCAGCATCGGCGAATTGCTGGCGCGGGTGCGCGCGCACCTCCGGCGCGTCGCCCTGAGCGCGGATGCGGGTGACGAGGTCGTGCTGGGTGAAGTCACGGTCCGCCTCCGGCGCCGGCTGGTGACCCGCAGCGACCGCCGTGTGAAGCTCTCGACCCGCGAGTTCGAGCTCCTTCGCTACCTGATCGCACATCGTGGCGAGGTCGTCAGCCGCGAACAGTTACTGCGCGACGTGTGGGGCTACAGCGACCAGACCGTGACCCGTACGATCGACAACTACATCGCGAAGCTGCGCCACCACCTCGAACCACGGCCGCACGAGCCACGCTACATCGTGACGGTGCACGGGAGCGGCTACCAGCTGCTCGTGTGACCCGGCTCGACGCGTCGTTGGGCCTCCGACGCCTGCCTGAAGACAAATCCAAGACATTCGGGAGACAAGTTTTGACAGAGTCCGGGCCGTTCCGCCCCTAGAATGCGCGCCAACGGAGACAGGGACCAGTGGAGAAAGCATCGAAAAACTCGCGCATTACGACCGGACGCGCACGGGCATGGGTGTGCGAGACGCAGGGGCATGTGATGAACCGCAGTCTAACGAGTTCTGCGATTGCCGCCGTCAGTGTTCTCCTCGTAGGTACCGCGGCGTGGGCGCAGTTGTCGACCGCCCAGATCAGCGGCCGCGTCACGGATGAAAGCGGTGCCGTGCTCCCGGGCGTCACGGTCACCGCAACGCAACCCGGCACCGGGTTCACGCGGACTGTGGTGACCGGCGGGACGGGAACCTACGTCCTGTCAAACCTGCCGACCGGCCCCTACCGGCTGGAGGTGCTCCTGGAGGGATTCCGCACGTACGAGCAGACCGGCATCGTGCTGCAGGTCGCGGCCGCTCCTGTCATCAACGTGGTCCTGGCAGTCGGCGGCCTCGAGGAGACGGTGTCCGTCGAGGCGGTGCCGCCGCTCGTAGATGTCCAGAGCGCCGGCATCAGCGACATGGTCGACAACGAACGAATCGTGGAGCTCCCCCTCCAGGGGCGCCAGGTCACAGACTTGATCCTGCTGGCAGGTGGGGCGGTCGAGACGGAACCGCCGAACAGCCGGAGCATGCAGGGCACCCGGCGGATCTCTGTGGCCGGCGGCCTGCCGTTCGGCGTGGCGTACCTCCTCGACGGCGCCATGCACAACGATCCGCAGAACAACTCCAGTATGCCGCTGCCGTTTCCAGACGCGCTGCAGGAGTTCCGGGTCGCGACGAGCGGCCTGTCCGCCGAGCACGGGATGCACTCCGGAGCTTCGGTCAACGCCGTGACGAAGTCGGGCACGAATCGGTTCTCCGGAAATGCCTTTGAATTCCTCCGCGACAGACGGTTCAACGCCACTCATCCCTTTGCCGCGATCGGGCCGGACGGTGCACGGGTCGACGATGGCCTCAAACGAAACCAGTTCGGCGGCACGCTCGGCGGGCCGATTGTGCGGGATCGGCTTTTCTTCTTCGAAGCCTACCAGGGCACCGTCGTGCGTCAGACACCGTCGTCGAACATCGGGTACGTGCCGACCCCTGCCATGATGACCGGCGACTTCACGGCCATCGCGTCCGCCGCGTGCAACGGCGGCAGGGCGGTCACGCTGCGGGCGCCATTCGTCAACAATCGCATCGACCCGGCCCTCTTCAGTCCCGCTGCCGTCAACCTCGCCAGGCGACTGCCGGCGACGACCGACCCGTGCGGCGAGGTCAGGTTCGGCATGTCGGACGACAGCAACGCCCGCCAGACGGTGAGCCGGGTTGATTATCGGTGGACCGGCAACCACTCGCTGTTCGGGCGGTACATCCACACGTTCGTGACGGAGGAGCCGGCCTATGCCGGGTCGGACGACATCCTGGCGACGGCGAATCCGGGCCTGGACAACAAGGCGCGCTCGCTGGCGATTGGCCAGACCGATGTGGTCGGTTCGAACACGGTGCACTCGTTCCGGTTCGCGTTCAACCGGACCAGCATCAGACGCTACAACGAACCCTACTTCGATCCCTACGACCTGGGCGCCCGGCTCTACAGCTACGTGCCGGACCAGATGGTCGTCACCGTGTCCAACGGGTTCAATATCTCGGCGGGACCGGCGACCCGCGCGTCCTTCGGGACCGACTCCTACCAGGTGGGCGACGATCTCACGCTGGTTCGCGGGAGCCATCAACTGTCCCTTGGCGCCAGCGTGGCGTATTGGAAGTACGAGCAGGAGTCATCGTCGCGCGCCGGGGGCGTCTGGAGATTCAACGGACGGGTGACGGGCATGGGGCTCGCGGACTTCCTGCTGGGCAGGCTGCAGAACGTGGAGCACGGCGGGCTCAACCAACTGAGGATGAACCAGACGTACATCGGGCTGTATGCGCAGGACGCCTGGAGGGCGACCAGCCGCGTGACGGTGAACGCCGGTCTGCGCTGGGAGCCCTTCTTCGGACAGAACGTCACCAACGGCGCGATTTCCAACTTCAGCCTCGACGACTTCCGCCGGGGCATCAAGAGCACCGTGTTCCTGAACGCGCCGGCCGGTCTCATCTACCCCGGCGACCCCGGCTTTCCTCCCGGACGGACGGGGCTGAACAAACAGTGGTGGAACTTCTCCCCCCGCGTCGGCGTTGCTTGGGATGTGATGGGGAACGGGCGCCTGGCGATTCGATCGTCCTACGGAGTTGC
Organism: Acidobacteriota bacterium; assembly: GCA_016184455.1. Lineage (GTDB taxonomy): Bacteria > Acidobacteriota > Vicinamibacteria > Vicinamibacterales > UBA2999 > MELF01. The sequence goes on along the minus strand of JACPCS010000139.1, from coordinate 20,069 downwards.
GTACGACTTTCCAAACGGCGAGTACCACAACATCAACTCCAACGCACCGCCTTTCGGCAACCGTTCCCGGGTCGAGGATCCTCCAGGTCGAATGGACGATCCCTACGGACATCTCGGCGGCGATCCGCATCCGATTACGACCGGTCCCAACGCGCCGTACGTGGCGTTTGGCGCGTTCGGTGCCATGGACCCGGACATCAACTCACCCCGCGTCCAGTCGTGGAACGTCACGGTCGAACGGCAGATTGGCTCGGACTGGGGGGCGGCGGTCAGCTACCTGGGCAGCTACTCGGATCGTTTGTGGGGTCTGGTGCAGATCAACCCTGGCGTGTTCAGGGGGTTCGAGCCCTGCACGATCGCCGGCAGAGTGTACAACCCGTGCACACAGAACGGAAACCTCAACCCGCGGCGCGTGTTGTTCGAGCAGAACCCGGCCGAGGCGCAGTTCATCGGTCCCGTCGACATTCACACGGATGTTGGCTCGCAGAATTACCGGGGCCTCAAGCTGTCCCTTCAGCGGCGCGCCGCCAGCGGCTTGAACCTCAACGCGAACTACACCTGGTCCCGCTGCTTCGGGCATCTGACGCCTGCCAGCTTCGCGCAGATCAGCAGCGGCTACACCAACCCGGCCGACCCGGATTTCGATCGCGGCTACTGCGAGCAGGATCGCACCCACGTGGCCACGGTCACGGCGGGCGCCTCGACCCCGCAGTTCGCCGGGGCCGTGCTGGGTGCACTGGCCTCGAACTGGAGGGCGTCGGGCATCCTCAGCGTGCGGTCGGGCGGCCGGCTGAACGTGACGACTGCGGAGGACATCGCCGCCACCGGAATCGAGGGCCAACGCGTCAATCAGATCTCCGGCAACCCGTACGGTGCGAAGAGCCTGACGAACTACCTGGACCGCGCGGCATTCGCCGTTCCAGCGCCCGGCACGTTGGGCAATTACGTCCTCAACGGCCTCGAGGGCCCGGGGTTCTGGAACGTGGATCTGGCGCTGTCGAAGCTGGTCCGCTTTGCCGCTACGCAGAGCGTGGAGGCCCGCGTCGAGGTGTTCAATCTCTTCAACACCTTCAACTGGGGCAACCCCAGTACCGACTTCACCTCGGGGAACTTCGGCCGGATCACGTCGATGACCGGCGATCCGCGGATTCTGCAGTTCGGGGTCAAGTACGGCTTCTGATTCGGAGAGGTCCCCGTGCGAATCCGCCTGATCGCGTGACCACTTGGAGGTTCCAGATGACACGTCCTCATACGTTCTCTTGGACGTTGGCCGTGCTGTGCGTCCTGATTGCGGCGGCGCCGGCCTCGGCGCATCATTCGTTTGCCGCTGAGTTCGATGCCAAGAAGTGTTCCGAGATCACCGGTGTCCTGACCAGCGTGGATTGGCAGAACCCGCACGCGTACATCTATGTCGACGTGAAGAGTGCAGCCGGGGGGGTTGAAGGCGTGACGTTCCAGCTCTCGTCCATCGCAAATCTGCGAAGGGGCGGCATGGAACGCAAGAACATGATCGACAACTTCGGGAAGGTGGTGACGGTCAGAGGATGTGCCGCCAAGAACGGGGAGAAGAACCGCTACGCGGCGTCGTTCATCAAGTTCCCGGACGGCAAGATCTACCGGCTTGGGCAGGACGTGGAAGGTCTCTTCGGCACCAACAACTGAATTTAGTCTGGTCGCCTGCCAGGAATCTCAGGTCATGGAATTTCTGTTGTGGCTCGAACACAGCGGCCTCGCGACGTGGGTGCGTGAGTCGGACGCTCTCAACTCGACATTCCCCTACACGTCTCTTCTCGCGGTGCACGCCATCGGTCTCGCCATGCTCGTCGGCCCGAATGTCGTGGTCGATCTTCGTATCCTCGGCTATGGACGCGGCGTGCCCCTCGCATCGCTCGAGGGCTTCTTTCGTTTGATGTGGGTGGGCTTCTGGCTCAACGCCCTGTCAGGCCTCGTCCTGCTGCCCACGAACGCCGTCACCTTTCTGACGGACCCGATTTTCTACGTCAAGCTCGGCTCGATTGCGCTGGCGGTGGTGAACCTCCAGTCGATCCACCGTGAGGTGTTTCGCGGGCGTTCAGCGCGCCGCGATACGCCTCCGACGGTGAAGGCGAAGACCCTGGCGATCACATCCCTCGCTCTGTGGGCTGTTGCGATCGTGTCAGGGCGCCTGATGGCCTATAACGGCGATGTGCGGTGGGCGACGTTGACCGCATTACTGACGCTGATGCTGCTGTTGCTTGTGGTGGCGGTTGGCCGGCGCATCGTCACTCGGGGCCCCGGCTGGAGTACGTCGCTGTGGCGAAGTATGTGAGGAATCCAGATGGGACCTTTCATTGCCTATTGGCTGCGATGGCCGTCCATGGAAGCGCTCATGGGCACGGACTGGGGATGGTCGCTCTGTGAGATTCTGCATTTCGCCGGGCTCGCCCTCCTGGTTGGCATCGTCGGGATGTTCGATCTGCGCCTGCTGGGAATGGTGAAAGCGGTGCCGGTCGCCCCTTTCAGACGATTTCTTCCCTGGGCCGTTGTCGGCTTCGTTCTCTGTGTGGTCAGCGGCCTGTCGTTCGTGACGGGGCTCGGCGCCAACCTGGAAGGCGTGCATCCGTACAGCGTCCTGATCTCGAACCTCTGGCTTCAGTTGAAGCTGCTGTTCATTGCGCTCGCTGGCCTCAATCTCCTGGCCTTCTACCTGACGGGCATGTCGAGCGCGGTGGACAACCTGGGGCCGGGAGACGAGGCGCCGTTTGCCGCCAAGGTCATCGCCGCGACGTCGCTCTCCCTGTGGATTGGCGTGATCTGGGTGGGGCGTCTGATACCGTGGGGCCTGTGATCGGCATCCACGACGTGAAGAGCGTCGCACACCAATGTCCAGTGAGGCCCGCATGACACCCCGAGTCGGCTGTCTGATGCACATGTGTGGGGTTCTGGCCGCGACGGCCGTTCTGTCGGGCGCCGTAGCTGCCCAGGGCCAGCGACCGCTCATCGAAGCGATAGGCACCACCGAGCCCGATCCGCTCCCTCCGGGCGGACCCACGCCACGGATGGCCGACGGCCGGCCGGATCTGTCCGGGGTGTGGTTCTCAGGCGTGATTGGCCGCCCAACCGCGTGGAGCAGGACCCGTGCGGAGCGGATCGTGGAAGACCCGATACCCTTCCGGCCCGAGATCAAGGCGAAGCTCGACGCCATGACGCGGACACAGATTCAGCTGCTGAGTCCCGGAGTCAATTGTCTGCCGCTCGGCGTGCCAGGCCTGTTCGTTTCGAACCCGCACCCGTTTCAGATCATCACGACCCCCGGCATGTTCGTGCAGCTCATCGAGGTGAACAACGACTGGCGCCTGGTGTACACGAACAAGCGTCCGCATCCCGAGTATCCCGACCCGCTCTTCAACGGCAACAGCAGCGCCTGGTGGGACGGCGATACGCTCGTCATCGACAGCATCGCCATCGACGAGCGGACCTGGGTTCTGAACAACGGCTGGTATCACAGCGATCAGCTGCGGATCGTCGAGCGAATCAGACGTCCCTCCAGGAACTATCTCGAGTACCAGTTCACGGCCGAGGATCCGAAGGTGCTGAGCAAGCCCTGGACCTCCGCGTGGCGGAAGTTCACGTTGAGCCAGGATGCGCACCAGCTGTTCGAAAACTACTGCACGAACAACCAGAACCCCGAGCAATTCAAGAAGCTGCTCGAGCTGGAGCTGAACCGGAACCGCTGACAATAGTTCCTATCGTCCGCCTAGCCGGCCCCTCATCGTTTTCGCCCGGACGGTGAGCCGACACCCGTGTGTCTGCGCCGACACCTGCGCGAGCCACGGCGGCAGGGCAGCCGACACCCCCGAACCAGTGCGGGCCCGGGGCCGCGGCAGGACGCGCCGGGCGAGCTACGGCGCCGCTGTCGCGAGCGCCGCGCCTCGATCGGTGCAACTAACTGAAGAAGCGATAGTTACTGAAACACCCCGGGACGCCGTGCGGACGGGGACGTGCGCGGGCGACCCCGGCCGATGCGCGCGACCGCGGTGGACACCCCGCGGAACCGGCGCGGCGGGGCCCAACCGACCCTTGCCCCGGGCATGCCCCGCGGTTTGCAACGTAGCCGCCGACGCACCCATGAGGATTCTCGTGACCGGCGGCGCCGGCTACATCGGCTCCGTCACCGTGGCGCACCTGCTGGCGGACGGGTTTTCCGTTGCCGTCTACGACCGACTGCTCTACAGCGGCGAGTCGCTGCTGGCGCACGCGTCCCATCCCCGTTTTTCGCTCACGGCCGGCGACGTGCGCGACACGCGACGCGTGGCCGCCGCGATGGCCGGCGCGGACGCTGTGGTCCACCTGGCCGCCATCGTGGGCGAGCCCGCCTGCTCCGTGGATGACGAGGCGTCCTGGTCCATCAACGTGGACGGTGCGGCCTCCGTGCTGGACGCCGCCACTCGCACCGGGGTCCCGCGCCTCCTGTTCGTGAGCACCTGCAGCAACTACGGCCTCTCGAACCCGGACGTGATTGCCGACGAAGACTCGCCGCTGAGGCCGCTCTCGCGCTACGCGGAAGCGAAGGTGGCCGCCGAGCGACTCGTCCTGCACGCGGAGGGCGGACCCGCCACGACCGTCCTGCGCTTCGGCACGATCTGCGGCCTGTCGGCGCGCATGCGATTCGACCTGCTGGTGAGTGAGATGGCGCGCGCGGCCGTGCACGGCACGACGATCGAGTTGTACACCCCGGATGCCTGGCGCCCCTTCCTGCACGTGCGCGACGCGGCCCGCGCGATCGCTGCGTGGGCCGTCGCGCCCCCGGACATGATTGCCGGCCGCGTCTACAACGTCGTCGGCGAGAACTACCAGAAGCGCGGCCTCGCTGAACTGGTCCGGAAACACTTTCCGGCGACGCCGATCCAGATCACCGACCGCGCGCCCGACCTGCGCGACTATCGCGTGAGCGGCAAGCGAATCGAGCAGGTGCTGGGGTTCCGCACGACGCGGACCGTCGAGGATGCGTTCGTCGAGACCGCGGCCGCCATCGCGGAGGGCTGCTTCCGCAATCCTGCGTGGAGCGGACATTCCGCCGTTCCCCCCGACCCCCGCATCCTCCGGCGGACGACCGCCGTCTGAATGCCTATGGCTGATGTATCAGTGTTCGGTTTGGGCAAAGTCGGCATCACGCTCGCGGCGTGCCTCGGCGCGGCCGGCAAGCGCGTCATCGGCGTGGACGTCAATCCCGGCATCGTCGACGCTCTCAACGCGAGGACGTTCACGACGGCCGAGCCCGGGGTCAACGAACGGTACCAGTCGCTCTCGATCGACGAGTTCGAGGCGACCACCGATTCGACCCGTGCCGTAGCCGAGTCGGAGGTCTCGCTCATCATCGTTCCCACGCCGAGCAACCGGCTGGGCGGCTTCTCGCTGCGCTACGTCCTCGACGCCTGCGATCAGGTCGGCCGCGGCATGCGCGCCAAACGCGGCCGGCATACGGTAGCGACCGTCAGCACCGTCCTTCCCGGCTCGAGCGACCGGCGGCTGATCCCGCGGCTCGAGCACGCCTCCGGCCGCAGAGTCGGCGAGGGCTTCGGCTACGTGTACAACCCGGCGTTCATCGCGCTCGGCGACGTGGTCCGCGGCTTCGAAGAGCCGGACTACGTGCTGCTCGGCGAAGCGGACGCCGAATCCGGCGACACGCTCCTGGCCGTGCACCAGGCCATGATGCGCGCGGATCGTCCGATTGCGCGCATGTCGCCCGTCGAAGCCGAGATCACCAAGATCGCGTCGAACACCCACGAGACGATGCGCGTGTCGTTCGCCAACATGCTGCTCTCGGTGTGCTCGGAGGTGCCGGGCGCGGACGTCGACCGGATCACCGAGGCGCTGGCGCACCGGATGGGACGGCGCTTCTTCCGGGGCGCCGTGCCCTACGGCGGACCGTGCTGGCCGCGCGACAACCGGGCGCTGTCGGTCTTCATGGATTTCGTCGGCGCGCCAAGCCGGATCCCGCGGACCATTGACCTCTTCAACGCGGAGCACGGCGAGTACGTGCTGCGGAAGATCCTGCAGCTGGCTCCGGCCGGCGCGCGCGTCGGCATTCTCGGCCTCGCCTACAAGCCCGGAACGCCGATCGTCGAGGAGTCGTTCCCCCTGAAGCTGGCGCAGTGGCTCATGGCCGAGCGGCGGCGTGTGATCGGATGGGATCCGCTGGCCGCCGACGAAGTACGGCTCGTCACCAAGGGGTGCGTGCGGATGGCCGACACCGCAGAGGACTGCCTGCGTCAGTCGGACGTGGTCGTGATCGGCAATCCCCTCGCCGAACTGGCGGCCGTCGACTGGACGTACGCCGGCCGCGCCACCGTCGTGGACTGCTGGCGGTGTCTGCCGGCGGAGGTCACGAGCCGCGTCGGGTCCTACGTGCCGCTCGGCCGCGGTCCGGACGGCTCGGTGGCCACGTGGCTCGAACGCACGACGGACGGCAGGTTCGACCTGGCGGTGAACTGACCGCCATGCGCGCGGCTCCGCCCCGCTTCTCGATCGAAGGCGTCGTCATCGGACGCAACGACGACTACGAGCCGGGCTGGACCGAGCGCCTGCGACGATCGCTCCAGTACAACCACGACCTGTTCGCCGCACGCGGCGTGGACTATCGGGTCGCGTTCGTCGAGTGGAATCCTCCCGATGGCCGGCCGCTGCTGGCGCCGGACCTGATCGCCGACTTTCCGTTCCTGCGCGCCATCATCGTGGACGCCTCTGTGCACCGTGCGCTGTGCACCGCCGACGATCTGACGATGATGCTCAACTTCGCCTACAACCCGGCGCTGCGCTCCAGCACCGCCGACTACTGCCTGATCACGTCGGGCGACCTGTTCTTCGGTCGAGGGCTCGCGGACCGTGTCGCGCAGGGCCTCCGTCCCGGATGCCTCTTTCGTGCGGAGCGTGTGAACATCCGGGAAGAGCTTGCAGGCGCGGCGCCCGACCCGCACGCGATCGAAGCGGCCGAGAACATCGTCAGCGTCGATACGTGCACCGAACCGCCCTACGACGTGCCGCCGTACACCCAGGCGTGCGGCGACTTCCTGCTGGTCGATCGCGTCACGATGGCCGGGCTGCGGGGGTTCGACGAGAGCATCCGCTTCGCGCGGCTTCACCTCGACTCGCGGTTCTGCGTCACCGCGATGCAGGCCGACCTCGGCTGCGAGCTCCTCGGGCGGATCTACCACATCAACCATCGGAACGCGTACAGGAACCGCCTCGACAACTATCCCGGGCGGAGCTACCCCTTCACGGAGAACCTCCCGTATCTCAATCCGCCGGACTGGGGGCTCGCCCGCATGGCGTGGACGCGCGACGACGAGCGGACGTGGCGGATCGGCCTGCCCCACGAGGGCAGCGTCGCCGTGATGCCGACGGGGTTGTCACGGGAGGAGCGGGCCCGAGCGAACGAGATCACCCGCCGGCTCGTCGCGCGCGCCGAGAACACGCATCCGGCCGGACCGCGCGGCGACCTGCCCATCCACTCGACTGCGCTCGGCCTCGAGCGCTTTCGTGTGCAGTGCGACTGGGCCGGTGCCGCGGCGGAGCCTGCCGCCGGCACCCTTCTGGTCTCGACCGTCGAGGAGCCGTGGGGATACTCGGCCATGATGCCCATGGCGGTGCCGTCAACGGCGTTCGAGCGGGCCTGGGCCTGGCTCCACGTGCGTGCGACGCCGGTGCACGGAGACGCCGTCATCGGCGTTCTCCAGAATGGCCAGACGTTCCACGACCGGTTCTTGTCGGTCGGTAAGCCCGCCGGCGACTTCTGGCTTCGCGTGCCCCCGGCCGGCCGCTTCGCGCTGATGGTGCGGAACGGCGGGAACTGCGCCGCCTCACAGGTCCGTATCGAGGGGGTGGAGCTGGTGCTGCAGGCGAAAGGCCGACTGCCCGTCGAGCAGTTCCTGCTCAGTCCTCAGTAATCGACAGGTACAGCTTTCGCCCGCCGACGAGCGCGTACGGCCGGGGTTTGCCGGGAAACGTCAGCGCACGGACCAGATCGTAGATCTCGTCGGGGTCGGCCGAGAGGTCGATCTCGTGGGTCACCTCGGATCGCCGGAACGAGGAGGACGGCCCGGACTGCGGCGTCGCGGGAAGGCGCTCTGCCGATGCGACCAGCCTGTGGATGTTGCGGACGAACAGCTCGTAGATCTGTTCGGACGCGCGGCCGTGCAGCGCGTACGCGGTGTCATCCTCGAAAATCGGCACGTCGATCCGGTCGATCACGGGCCCCGTGTCCAGCGTGTGATCGATGTAGTGCATGGTGACGCCGAACGTCCAGTGATTCTCGCGGCGCGCCAACCGGATGGCATGCAGCACGCTGTTGGCCCCGCGAAACCGCGGCAGCGGCCCGAGGTGGACGTTGACGAACCCTCGCCGCGGCCGATCGACGACCGCGGGGGGCAGCATCCGATCGAACATGAGGCTGATGCCCAGGTCGTAGTCGAGATCCGCGATCTCCGGGAACGCGAGCACCGGGATGCCCCGCGCCCGGGCGAACGGACGGATGTCCTGGTCCTCCCGTATCGGCGGCTGGGTCTGATGGGGCACGACGGCGACGACGGCGACATCGGACACCGATTCGGCGAGATAGCGAAAGCAGTGAAAGCTGCGGAGGTGACTGCCGAGGAAGAGGACTCGTGTCATGGTGCCGTCCGGCTCAAGGTTGCTGGGCCTCCATGTTCAGGTTCCAGAGGATTCCCCGCTCCTTTTCCATGTGCGGGAAGTACGCCTGCGAGAAGTCGTCGACGTGGGCGTGCTCGGTGGTCCGCCAGTCCCAGAGCCTCGCGTCGACGAACCCCACCGCGGTCAGCAGCGCTCGCAGCGACGGCTCGTCGTACGTCGTCCGGTGATAGATGAAGCCGTCCTTGCCGTCCGGGATCCTTCCGTACAGGGTTCCGAGGAACCAATCCAGCTCGAAGCCGGCCTGATAGAGCCTGGCGATGACGGCGAAGTTCGGCACCGAGAGCCGCAGGATCCCGCCCGGCGCCAGCACGCGCTTCCAGTCCTTCAGCACCTCGACCACGTCCTCGCGGTCGAAGTACTCGATGACCTGGCACGCGTAGATCAAGCTGGCGGAGCCGGGCGGAAAGTTGCCGAGGCTCCGGATGTCCTGGACGTGATCGACGTGGGGGAACCGCACCTGATCGACGTGGACGAACCCGGGAATGACGCGCTTGCCGCAGCCGACGTGCAGCTTCATCAGGCTGCCCATGTCAGGAGGCGAGCGCGGGCTTGCGCGCCTGCATGTTCAGGTTCCACAGGATGCCCCGCTCCTTCTCCATGTGCGGGCAGTACGCCTGCGAGAAGTCGTCCACGTGCGCGTGCTCCGTCTGGCGCCAGTCCCAATGCTCGACGCCCACGAAGCCGTTCTCCGTCAGCACCGCGGTCAGCGAGGGCGCGTCGTAGGTGGTGCGATGGTAGTCGTACGGTCCGGGCCCGCTCGGAATGCGGCCGAACATCGATCCCAGGAACCACTCGAGCCGGAACCCCGCCAGATACAGGCGCGTGAGGACGTCGAAATTGGGGACCGACAGGCGAAGCAGCCCTCCGGGCGTCAGGACGCGGCGCCACTCCTGCAGGACCGCCCCGACCTCGTCGCGATCGGAGTACTCGAGAATCTGGCAGGCGTACACGACGTCCACGGTGCCGTCGCCGACGTTCGCGAGCGAGCGGACGTCCTGGACCAGATCGACGTGGTCTCGTTTGATGCGATCGATGTGGATGTATCCGGGAATGTAGCGCGTGCCGCACCCGAGATGAAGCTTCACTATCCGTAGAACCTAGGCCGTCCGCGCAGAATCTGTCAATGCGTGGGTATCATTGACGGATGACGCCGCCGTTCATTCCGCTCGCCGAGCCGTGGCTCCCGCCGGGCATCGCCGACGCGGTTCGCGATCAGATCCGGAGCGGCTTCGTCGGGCCGGGGCCGCGGACGCAGGCGTTCGCCGACGCGATCCGCGCGACGACCGGCGCCGCCCACTGCCACCTGACGACGAGCGGCACCATTGCGCTCTCGGTTGCCGCACATGCCATCGGCCTGCGCCCCGGCGACGAGATCCTCGTGCCGGCCTATGGCGTGATTTCCACCATCAACGCCTTCGCGTCGGTCGGCCTCCGGCCCCGTCTCGTCGACATCGACCGCCGTACCGGGTGCATGGACCTGGACCTGCTCGAGGAGGCGATCGCGCCCGGCACCCGCGCGGTCTGCTTCGTGAACTTCTCCGGGTATACGGGCGAGAACCTGCGGCGCATCGCGGAGATCTGCGCCCGCCGGGGGCTCCCGTGGATCGAGGACGCGGCGTGCGCGCTCGGTCACCGGTACGAGGGGCAGTGGGCGGGCACCTTCGGAACGGCCGGCATCTACTCCTTCAGCGTGCCGAAAGTCCTGACCACCGGACAGGGCGGCGCCGTGGTGACCGCTGACTCGGCCATCGCGGATCGCGCCGCGGCGTTCATCGACCACGGGGATCTGGAATGGCGGAAAACGAATCTCAACCGCGAGATCGGCACGAACCTCCGCTTCAACGACGTGCTGGCCGCGCTCGGACACGCGCAGGTGCTGGAGCTCGATGCGCGCCTGGCGCGCCGCCGGCAGAACTACCTGGTGCTCCGCGAGATCCTCGGTGAACGGCTCTATGGGGTGCCGGGGCCCGAGGCGCCACTCCACAACATCGTGTTCACCGACGAGCCCGATCGGCTGGTGAGCGCGCTCGGTGGGGCGTCGATCGGCGCGGTCCGACAGTACCGGACGATCTCGCAGCACCCGGCGTACCGCGCGCTGGCGGACAGACGGTTTCCGCACGCAGACACCTGGACCGACCAGGCGGTCTATTTGCCGTTCGGGATGGCGATGACACCCGACGATGCGGAGCGTGTGGGCCGCGCGGTGCTCGCGGCCGGCGTGGCGCTGTCGGAAGCCGCCCAGGTCTACCAGAGCGGATAGATCTTGTCGGAACGCTCGCTGCCTCCGGGGTCCCGCCGCATCGGCGGGCGGCGGCCAATCCGCGCCAGCAGCCGCTCGAACCATCGACGAACCGTGTCAGCCATGTCTGTGCCTCTCTTCCGTCAGCGCCGTGCGTCGGCGAGGGCATGCTGCACCCACACACACCCCTCGTTGATCACGACGCACTCCCGTTCGAGATCGACGTACGCCTGGTACCACTCGCCTTTCCGCTGCGCCAGGACGTAGCCGCTCTGCGCGCACCGCTCCGCCTCGAACTGGGCGTGGAAGTCCTCGACGTGCATCGCGTGCTGGTGCGAGGTCGCGCACTCCCCGATGATCGTCGCGCCGAGCCGCACGTGCAGCCGCAGCCAGTGATCGGCGTACTGGCCGTCCTCCCGCCGCCGGCGAGCGACCTCGTGGAACGGCAGCGCGGCACGCTCCCGCGTGTAGCGGGTCGGCAGCCGCAGCGGAATGATCAGGCGTGCGAGGCCGGTGCGCCGGGCCAGCGACCTCATCGCCTGCGCCACACGACCGGCCCACCCCTGCTGCTGGACGCCGTCCTCGACCTTGATGAAGAGGCCGACGAGGGTATCGGCCGACACACCAGGCGTGCCGCGCTGCTCGTGACAGGCGCGCACGACGCCCTGCCACCCCCGCGGCAGCGTGCGAGGATCGCCGTTCCACGCGATGCGGGCGGTCAGCCCGTGCGCCACCAGTGCCGCGTCGCGGAGCGGGTCGGCGCCGTTCGTGAAGACGGTCCAATCCACCGGAATCCGTTCGAACGGGTTCGGCCCGAGGCGGAAGTCGCTCATGTCCGGAGACCGGCGCGTCACTCGGTACATCTGCGCCATCGTCCCGAGCGCGCGCAGCCGATGCCCGTTCGACTCGAACGCGGCAAGAGCCTTGGACAGCGTGTGCTGTTCCAGCGTGACGATCCGGCCGTGCCTGTCGTCGGTTGGCGCGATCCAGACGCCGCGCGCGACGCGCACGGCGCCGGCCGGGTGCGAAGCGGCCGCGTCGGCCCGTGTGACGAAATCGATCAAGCCCATCAGGCCGCCACCTCCGGGAGCGGTGCCGCCAGCGGCCCGGCCAGGGCCTCCGAGGCGCAGCGGCCGAACACGGGATAGAGTGCATGGCGCGGGTGCATCGCGTCGCGGAACATGACCGGGATGTGCTCGTAGTCCTCGGGCCGACACGCCTCGAAGAGATCGATCAGCACCGAACCGGTCTCGGCGCAATACCCACGCACGAAGTCGTTGTACCGGAGCACCGTGTCGAACAATGCCGCCGTCCTCTCGGGCGTCGTCGGCCAGCCGTCCCACGGCCGGAAGGGCTCGGGGCCCGCGTGCTCGCTGCGGATCAGGGGATCGAGGCCGCGATCGGCGCACTCGCGCGTCAGCGCGGTCGGCAGCGTGCAGATCGCAAGGAAGTGGTCGCGCTGGAAGGCATCGAAGAACCACCGCCACTGCCGTTCCGAGTCGGTCAGGCTCTGCAGGCTGCCGCCGAGCACGACGGCCGGCATGTTCACCGCCGCGCGCAGCTTTTCGTAGCGCTGCTCGATGAACGGCAGGCGGCCGTCTTCGGTCCCACCGTTCAGCACCTGATGTCCCGGTACGTGCACGTACTGCGGCCATGCCTCGGACCCGTGGATGCCCGGCCCCGTGCCCCACACCGTGCCGTCGCCGAAGACGCCGATCGTCGGCGCCGCCGGGGTTACGTCTTCCCCCTTGCAGCCGAGCGCGTTGATCTTCAGCCAGCGCTCTGCCCCCACCCAGACTTCCGTATTCGGGATCGGGCGGGAGGTCTGGTTGTTGAAGTAGTTGATCCGGAAATCCTGCAGCGCCGGGAACCGCGTCCCCTGCGGGTAGCGGATGCGCCGGATCCGGTCCGCGGTCGGCACAACGGCACGTTCCCGGCGCGCGTCTGAGGGTCGCAGCCCGTCAATCCACGCGCGGATCCGCTCGGGAAGTCGACCACGGCCGCGAGCTCGCCACGCGGACGTTCCGGTCACCGCGGTCGGGCTGTCCCGCAGCGCCGTAGGCGCATCGGGTGGCCGTCCTCGGTCGCTCCGTGCCGGCACGTGCATCGCGAGCGCGTGTTCCACCTGCCGGGCGAGCACCGGGTCCAGCTGGGGGCGCGCATGCGCCGGATCCTCGAACATGTCCGGCATCGCCTCGTAGGATTCCGGACGGTACACCGTGAACAGGTCGATGAGGATCGCACCCGTACGCCGGCAGTACCGGCGCACGAAGTCGTTGTAGTGCAGCAGGGCGTCGTACATCTCGCGCGTCTTCGCCGGCCCGGTCGGCCAGCTTCCGAGCGGCCGGTACGGCTTGCGGCCCGCACGCCCATCGATCAGATCGCCGAGACCACGCTCGGCGCTGTCGGGCGTGAGCGATGTTGCCAGCGTGCAGACGGCCAGACGGCGCGCCTCTTCGAATCGCGAGAGGAAGGAGGCCCAGGCGTACTCGCCGAACTCGTTGTACACGAGGTTGTGCCATCCGCCGGCGACCACGACCACGTCGAGCGGCAGGCGCGCGCTCAACTCCTCGTAGCGCTCGATCATGCGCTCGAACCCGTGACCTTCGACGCCCGCGTTCAGCACCTGAAAGCCTGGAACCCGGACGTGAGCGGGCCAGCAGTCCCGGGAGCCGAACACGGTGCTGTCACCGAAGCAGGCAATCGTCCCGACTCGCGGGTCCAGTTCCTCGCCGCGGCAGCCGTGCGCGTTGATGCGCATCCACCGCTCGTCGCCGATCCAGACTTCCGTGCTCGGGATGAGCCAGCCCGTGAAGTAGTTCATGTAGTTGACCTGATAGTTCGAGTACTCCTCGAAGCTGAAATCAGGTGGCAGGGTGACGCGCCGCATGATCGCTCTCAGGCGTTGCTCTGGAATCGGAACATCCGCACCGGCCCGCTCGGTCGCTTCGTATCGGCCTCACGGCACACCATGACGGTTTTCCGGCCGACACGGAGTCCTCGGTGCGAAACTCCGGTGATTTCGCGCCTTTACGGCACGATCGCAACGTGTGTGCAGGAGGGAGCAAGGCAGGTACCAGTAGACGCAGTGTGGTAAAAGACAGCACATGACCAACACTGTGACCGTCATATCGCTGCTTCTGCTGGCGGTCGTTGCAATGGCCGCTCAAACACTGCAGAGGAACAATCCGCGAGGGCTTTCGACGCCGCAGCCGGGCACGTACACCCACGTGGTGAAGTCCGGAAAGCTTCTGTTCATTGCCGGCCAGACTGGCGTCGACGCCAACGGCACGGTCGTCGGCCCAGGCATGAAAGAACAGCTCGAACAGGTCATGGCCAACCTCACGGCGGCGCTGAAGTCGCAGGGCGCCGACTTCAGCCATGTGGCCAAGACCACCACATTCGTCACCAGCATCTCGGAGTTTCGGTCGCCTGATGTCGCCGCCGTGCGCGCAAAGTACGTCGGCGCGAATGCGCCGGCCAACACGTTGGTGCAAGTGCAGCAACTGGCCGATCCGGCCTACAAAGTCGAGATCGAGGCGATTGCCGTTCTGCCGTAGCGCGACTGTCGTCGGAGATCAGCGTATGGAACCGGAGGGCGTCAGCGCGAGGTCGTCATGAAGCGAATCATCTTGGCATGCGTGATCGTGGGCCTGTCGGTGGGCGTCGCCGCCGACGAGGGGATGTGGACCTTCGACAACTTCCCCACGGCCGAGGTGGCCAGGAAGTATGGCGTGCAGGTGACCGGCCAGTGGCTCCAGCACCTGCAGCGCTCGGTCGTCCGGCTCGAGACCGGCTGTACCGGATCGTTCGTGTCGCCCGAGGGGCTCATCCTGACGAACCACCACTGCGTGGCGACCTGCCTGGCCGACCACTCGACCGCGCAGCGGGATCTGATGGCGGGCGGCTTCATCGCCGCCACGGCCAACGACGAGATCCGCTGTCAGGGCTCCCAGGCGTCGGTGCTCATGAGCACTGAAGACGTGACCATGCAGGTGAGGAAGGCGATTGCCGCGCTGACCCCGGACGCCGTCGCGGCCGCCCGAAACCGGATCCTGACAACGCTCGAGTCGCAGTGCGAGGAGAACGCGAAGAAGGCCGGTACGCCGCTCGCCTGCGAGGCGGTGACGCTCTACCAGGGCGGGCAGTACTGGCTCTACACGTACAAGCGCTACGACGACGTGCGGCTGGCCTTCGCGCCCGAGCAGGCGGTCGCGGCGTTCGGCGGCGACCCTGACAACTTCCAGTTCCCGCGCTGGTGCCTCGACATGTCGCTCCTCCGCGTGTACGAGAACGGCAAGCCGGCGTCCACGCCGACGCACCTGACGTTCCAGTGGGACGGTGCGAAGGAAAAGGAGCCGGTGTTCGTGGCGGGCCATCCCGGTACGACCGAGCGGCTGCTGACCGTGGCACAGCTCAAACGGGAGCGTGACGTGGTGCTGCCGTTCTGGCTCGTTCGATACTCGGAACTGCGCGGCCGGCTGATTCAGTACTCGAAGACGTCAGACGAGACGGCGCGCACCGCCAAGGACTACCTCGACTCCATCGAGAACGCGATCAAGGTGCGGCGCATGGAGCTCGCGGCTCTGCTCGACGATCGCATGATGGATCGGCAGGCGGCGGAGGAACGCACACTGCGCGAGGCCGTGAACGCCGATCCCGCGCTGCGGGCGGCGGCCGGCGCGGCATGGGACGACATCGCCCGCGCGGAGCAGCGCTACCGGGACATTCACATTCCCTGGGCCTGGCTCGAGGGCGCCGCAGGCTTCAACAGCGAGTTGTTCTTCTACGCCCGACAGCTCGTGCGCGCGGCGGAGGAGCGCGCGAAGCCGAATGCCGATCGACTCCGCGAGTACACGGAGGCCGCGCTTCCGCGGCTCGAGGCCTCGCTCGAGGCCGCCTCCCCGGTCTATCCGGAGTTCGAGATCGTCCGGCTGTCGTTCTCGCTGGAGCGCATGCGCGAGTATCTCGGACCCGATCATCCGATCATCAAGGCGGTGCTCGGCGCGAAGTCGCCCGACGAGCGGGCGCGCGAGCTCGTGACCGGGTCGACGCTCGCCGACCCGAAGGTCCGGGCGAAGCTGTACGAAGGCGGCGCGGACGCGCTCCGCGCCAGCACGGATCCGATGATCGCGCTCGCCCGCGAGGTCGACGCCGAATCGCGCCGGCTCCGCAGGATCTACGAAGAGGACGTGCAGGGGGCCGTGGGGCAGGCGCAGCAGAAGATCGCCGACGTGCGCTTCAAGGTCTACGGCACCCAGCTCCATCCGGACGCGACGTTCACGCTGCGGCTCACGTACGGCGCGGTCGAGGGATGGACCGAGGCCGGGATGCGCGTCGAGCCGTTCACGCGCCTCGATCGCCTGTACGGGCGGGCGACCGGCGCGCCGCCATTCGAGCTGCCGCGGCGCTGGATCGACACGAAGCCGCGGATCGATCTGAGTGCCCGCGCCAACTTCGTCGCCACGACCGACATCATCGGCGGCAATTCAGGCAGCCCCATGGTCGACGCCCAGGGGCGCGTCGTCGGCCTCGTGTTCGACGGGAACATTCACTCCATCGCGGGGAGCTTCTGGTTCGACCCGCAGATGAACCGCACCGTGGCCGTGCACCCGCACTTCATCCGCACGGCGCTCGCGTCGGTCTATCCGGCCGCGCGGCTCGCGAAGGAACTGCGCGTGCCGTAGGCGCGTCGGTCAGCGAGGGCGGTGGTCGAAAGCATTCTTCTCGTCGGCCTCGCGGCGCTCGTCGCCTCGACGCTCGCCGCGGTGGCCGGGTTCGGGGGCGCCGCCGTGCTCCTGCCGGTGCTCGTCATGGCGTACGGCGTCCGCGACGCGGTGCCGATCCTCACCGTCGCCCAGCTGATTGGCAACCTCAGCCGCGTCTGGTTCAACCGGGGCGTTCTCGACTACCGCGTGGTCGCGTGGTTCGCGCTCGGCGGCGTCCCGCTTGCGCTCGCTGGCGGCTGGCTCTTTGCGCGTGCGCCGCTGACGAGCCTGACGCGGCTGCTCGGCGCTTTCCTGCTGATCGTCGTCGCCTGGCGCAGGCTGCGGCCCGGGGCGATGGGGCGCCCGCCGCTCCGCGCCTTCGCGCTCATCGGCGCGGCGGCCAGCTTCCTGTCGGCGCTCCTCGGAAGCGTCGGGCCGCTGATGGCCCCGTTCTTCCTCGCGTACGGGCTGCTGAAGGGCGCCTATATCGGCACCGAGGCGCTGTCGACGGTCGTGATGCACGTCGCCAAGCTCGCCGCCTACCGCGGCGCCGCCGTGCTGTCGGATGCGAGTATCCTCATCGGGCTCGCCCTCGGCCCGGTGATGATCGCGGGCTCGTGGACGGGCAAGCGCATCGTGGATCGCCTTCCGGAGCGGGCGTTCGTCCTCATCATCGAGGCGACGATGACCGCGGCAGGACTGTTGTTTCTGATCCGCGGATATTGACACAGCGGAGATGCGTATGACGTCCAAGACGCTTCGACGGTCAATCGGAATGGCGCTCGCTGCGGCAGTGGTGCTGGTGCCCGGCGCCCGGGACGCCCGGGCCCAGTCGAAACCGTTCGCACTGCTCGATACCACCATTGCCGATGTGCACGCCGCCTACGCAGCAGGGACGCTGACCTCGCGTCAGCTCGTGCAGATGTACCTCGATCGAATCGAGGCGTACGACAAGAAAGGCCCCACCCTCAACGCGATCATCACGATCAATCCCGACGCGCTGAGAGAGGCCGATCGGCTCGACGCCGCGTTCAAGAAGTCGGGCCTGACCGGGCCGCTTCACGGCATCCCGATCATCGTCAAGGACCAGTTCGACGTGAGGGGCATGCCGACGACGCTCGGGTCGATCCTGTTCAAGGACTACTATCCCGATCGCGACGCCTTCGTGACCGAGAAGCTGAAGCGGGCCGGCGCGATCGTCCTCGCCAAAGCCACGCTCGGGGAGCTCGGCGGCGGCGACACGCACGGGTCGCTGTTCGGCTCCACGCGGAATCCGTATGCGCTCGATCGCACCGTTGGCGGTTCGTCAGGCGGAACCGGCGCCGCCATTTCGGCGAGCTTCGCCACGATCGGTGTCGGCCAGGAGGGGTTCGCGTCCATCCGCCGTCCCTCGACCTGGAACAGCCTTGTCGGCATGCGGCCCACCGCCGGTCTCGTGAGCCGCAGCGGCGTGTGGGACGGCTGGCCGTTCGTGATGGGATCGCTCGGCCCGATGGCGCGCACGGTGACCGACCTCGCCCGGCTCCTCGATGTGATGGTGGGCTACGATCCCGAGGATCCGGTGACGGCCCGGGGCGTCGGCCGCGTTCCCGGGAGCTACACGAAGTTCCTCGACCGGGCTGGACTCAAAGGCGCGCGGCTCGGCGTCCTTCGCGAATCGATCGGGTTTGAATCCGATCCGGCCTCGCCCGATTTCGCGAAGGTCACGGCCGTGTTCGACCGGGCGCTCGGCGAGCTGCGCGCAGCCGGTGCCACGCTCGTCGATCCCATCGAGATTCCAACGCTGAAGGCCCTCCTCGCCACACGCGCCAACAGTCCGACGGAGACCGATGACGCCTTCAGGCTGTACTTCAGCCGGAGCGCCAAGGCTCCATTTCGCTCACGCGAAGAGATGCTGCGTTCGCCTGATTTCGACAAGGTGTCGCCCATCTCGCGAGGCCGGCTGCGGCGGCCGCTGAATGCCGAGAACCATCATCACTATCTCATCGCGCGCGACGAGCTCACGACCATGATTCTGAAGGTCATGGCCGACAGTAGACTCGACGCGATCGTCTTCAAGGGCGTCGAGCACCAGCCGACGCCGATCAAGGACGGCGTGACTCCGCCGTATCGCAACCAGTGGGGCGTGCCCGACCTGAACACGTTCCTCGTCTACGTCCCGGCGATCGTGGTGCCGGCGGGGTTCACGTCGGACAACCTCCCGAGTTCGGTCACGTTTCTCGGCCGGCCGTACGACGACGGCCCGATGATCAGGCTGGCCTATGCGTACGAGCAAGCGACCCGGCACCGGCGGCCGCCCGCGTCGACGCCGGCGCTACGCTGAACGGCGAGCGTGCCTTGAGTCTCAACCTCGTCTACCTGGGCGTCCGGACGATTCTTGGAATCGGCCTCGGGCTTCGGCGCGCCGGCGTGACGACGCCAACAACGACCGATTGGCGGACGCTCGCCCGCGGATTCGCGCTTCAGACCGCCAATCCGAAAGCGCTCATGTTCTTCGTGGCTCTGCTCCCGCAATTCATCGATCCCGGTCGGCCGGTCGGGCTGCAGATTCTGATCCTGGCGGTCACGTCGGTGCTCATCGAATTCGTCGTGCTGGCGGGCTACGGGTATCTCGCGGCGCGGGCCGCGGCAGTTGCGCAGAAACCAGGATTCGTGGCCCTGACCAATCGGATCAGCGGCGGCATGCTGGTCGCGGCAGGAGCGGGACTCGCGCTCAACGATCAGTGACGAGTCGCACAGGGCGGGACGGGTCAGCGACGCGAAGCCGAACCAAGAAAGGCGCCAATGACCGCGGCAATCGGCCTCAACTGCTGCGTCGTCGAATCCGCCTGGACGCCGAAGTTCTCCAAGGCCGTAGCCCCGAGCAGGTACAGCGAACCGGGCGGTGCGAAGACCACCGGGCAGGTGAGTGACTCGTCTAACTGCGGGATCGTCAGCACAGCCTCGCCCAAGAGCCGTCGGTCCCGCCGGCCATCCGCCGGAATCAGTTCGCGGGTACGCAAAGGGACGATCCCGATGTCCTGAAGGCGATCTTCGGGCACGAACGTGTACAGGGCGCCGGTATCAACCCAGAACTTCTCCTCGAAGAAGCGCGATGCGTCGTGTGGATTGGCCACCCGCACGGCCACCTGAAACACGCCCATACGCGCATTGTAGAACGAGTCGCCGAGCCCACGATTCCCCGTTGGGATCCTGAATTACGGGGACTGCGGTAGTATTCGCCGCGTGAATCGACGCGTCCTGTTCATCGCCATTGCCGCGAGCGTGTGTGTCGCAGCGATCGTCCTGCTCGTGTTCCTGTGGCCGTCATCTGAAGAGCCTGCACCCGTGGCCGTCGAGCGGCGCCCGCCGGCCGCGCCGCGCCCCGCTCGGCCAGCGCCGGCGTCGCCCGCCGCGCCGACGGCCGAACCGGAGCCTCGCGCCGGAGCGGCGCG
>JACPCS010000032.1 GCA_016184455.1 Acidobacteriota bacterium | reverse complement strand
CACGATCCGCATGAGCAGGCCGTTCTCGTCGAAATAGAAGTTGACCGGGAGCTGGCCGGGGTTCGAGCCCTGCGCGAGCTGCACGAGACGGCCGTCGATGGTCGTGCTGCTGACCTGCCAGTTCATGAACACGGCGCGGATCATCGCGGGGAACGCGACGAGCGCCTCGAGGCGCGCGGCCTCGAGGTTGCCGCCGGTCAGCGGGAGCAGCGGCAGCGGCCGCCATCCTTCAGCGGCCCACGCGCTCTTGCCGTCGAAGGTCTTCACGGCGTCGCCCTCCGGCATGCGGACGACCTGGGCGCGCTGGTTCGGCGCCCGCGCCACGATCTCGATCGGGAACTGGTTGCCGCCGGTGTTGAATCCCTCGTAGGTGCCGCGCGCGGCGAAGCTCGTGAGCGCGGGGGAAGATCACCATCGAGTTCGGGTCGTCCAACAGCTCGCCGTACTGCAGCGCGAGGCTCGGGATGAACTCGGGGCGGTTCTTCGCGTGATGGCAGGTGAAGCAGCTGACGCGCGGCTGCCCGCCGAAGTAGTTCTTGTTGATCGTGTTCATCATCACGATCATCTGGCGCGCGCGCTGCACGAGCGGGGTCGCTTCGGCGTACGCTGTCGCGCGCTGCTCATAGATATTCGGCGAATGGCAGCTCACGCAGTCGTAGCCGAGCGACGCGGCAAACATCCCCATCGTGTCCATGAACTCGTCCACCGGGATCCCCTTGAGGATCTGGACGTTCTTGAACACCGTGTCCGACATCAGCGGCGCAGGTTCTTGGGCGCGAAGCGAGACGATGGTCAGACAACAGGCCGTCGCGGCGGCGAAGAGGGCAGGGACGCGGCTTGTCATGCGGCAGAACATACCATGGGTGTTCTGGAAAACATCCCGCCAATCCGGTACTATTCCTCCGCCCGAGGAGGCTGCGATGAGAAAGAGTTGGCTCCTGGTCGTGGTCGTCGCTGGACTCACGTTCACGCTGCTCGTACAGGCACAGGAACGTGCGGGGCAGCGGGAGGAGCCGGCGCCCCTGCGCACCACGCTGTCCGGCGAGTTCACGCCCATCGCGCCGCCGGAGATCGCGTCGCGGCCTGTGCCGCGGCTGCACGACGGCCGTCTCGATATCTCGGGGCCGTGGGTGGGCGGCGGATCCAACGACGACATCGAACGCGAGGGCGGGCTGAAGCCGGGCGAGCTGCCGCTGCTGCCGTGGGCGCGCAAGCTCCGCGACTCGCGCAGGGAAGAGGACGAGCCGTATCTGTACTGCACGCCGATGAGCGTGCCGCGCGCGAATCCGTATCCCTGGCGCTTCGTGCAGTCCTACACCGCCGAGGGGCCGACGCACATCTTCGTCATCCACGAGAACGGCGACGCCGGCTCCGTCCGCCAGATCTTCATGGACGGCCGTCCGCATCCCGCCGATCCGCTGCCGACGTGGTGGGGCCATTCGATCGGCAGGTGGGAGGGCGACACGCTCGTCATCGACACCGTCGGCTACAACGACAAGTTCTGGTTCGACAGCCGCGGGACGCCGCACACCGAGCAGCTCCATACGATCGAGCGGTGGACGCGCATCAACTACGGCACGATGATCAACGAGTTCACGATCGACGATCCAGGGGCGTTCTCGCGGCCGGTCCAGCTGCGCTTCACGGCGCGCGCGGTGCCGCCCGGGCACGAGATCATGGAGTTCATCTGCGCGGAGAACAATCAGTACGGCATTGCCGCCGGCATCGAGAACATCTATCGGGACAAGGGCTACGGGCTCGAGAAGCCGGAGCCGTAGGGAGCGTCACATGCGCGCGTGGGCATTGGGCATTGGGCTGTGGGCGTTGACGGCGCCGCTCGCGGCGCACCATTCCTTCGAAGTGGAGTACGACGCGCGGAAGCCGATCGAGGGCACGGGCGTGATCTCCAAGGTGGAGTGGACGAACCCCCACATGCGGGTCTACATCGACGTCACTGACGAGAAGGGCGTCGTGACGAGCTGGAACCTCGAGCTGGGGAGCCCGAACAGCGTGCTGCGGCGGGGCTGGACGCGCGCCGATCTGAAGGTCGGCGACAACGTCAGCTTCAAGGGGTACGGCGGGCGGAAGATTCTGACGCGCGCCGTGGCCGACTCGATCACGCTCTCGGATGGCCGCGCGTTCACGGGCGCGTCGGGAGCTCCGGATGCGCCGCGGGCGCAGTAGACTCGGCGCGGCGCTGGCGCTCTTCGCGGCGGCCCTGGCGGGCCGCATCGGTTCGGCCCAGGCGCCGGAGCTCGCCGAGAACGTCTTCAGGAACATTCAGGTCCTCAAAGGCATTCCCGCCGACGAGTTCATGGACACGATGGGGATGTTCGCCTCGTCGCTGCTCTTCGACTGCACGGGGTGCCACGTCCAGGAGATCCTCAGCGACCGGAGCGCCTTCGCCATCGCGACGCCGCGCATCCAGCGCGCGCGGCAGATGGTGGTGATGGTCAACACCATCAACAAGACCTACTTCGCGGGCCAGCCGCGGGTGACCTGCTTCACGTGCCATCGCGGCGACGGCGCGCCCGAAGCCATTCCCGACCTGGCGGTCCAGTACGGCGACGTGTCGTACGAGAACTCGAGCGCGATACGCATCTTTCCCGACGCGCGGCTCTCGCCCGACACGATCTTCGCGCGCTACCTCCAGGCGCTCGGCGGCGCCGAGCGCGTGCGCGCGCTGGCGAGCGTCGTCGCCACCGGGACGTACGCCGGGTTCAACACCGGCAGCGCCAAGGTGCCGATCGAGATCTACGCGCGGGCGCCGAACCAGCGGACGCAGGTCGTGAAGACGTTCGAGGGCGACGCGATCTTCACCTATGACGGCAAGAACGCCTGGGCCGCGGAAGGGTGGCGGCAGCTGCCGCTGATGACCTTCACGGGGAGCAATCTGGCGGCGGCGCGAGTCGACGCCGTGGTCGCGTTTCCCGGCGGCATCCAGCAGGCGTACAGGCAGTGGCAGGCGATGGCGACGACGATCGACGACCGCAACGTCCAGCTGCTGCAGGGGAGCAGCCCCGGCGAGCTCCCGGTGAACTTCTATTTCGACGAAGAAACCGGGCTGCTCGTGCGTACGCTGCGCTGGAGCCGGACGCCGGTCGGGACCATCCCGACGCAGGTCGAGTACGGCGAGTACCGCGAGGTGGCCGGCAGCGGCGTCCGGATGCCGTTTCGCCTGCTCGTCCGGTGGACGAACGGGCAGAACGCGATCGAGCTGTCGGATATCCGCCCAAACGTCGCGATCGAGGCAGCGCGCTTTGCCCGGCCGGCGCCGTTCAAGGGTAGGTAGGGTGCCTGAAGTGCCTGGGGTGCCTAAGGTGCCTGAAGTGCAGCGGGCACGCCAGGCACCGCGGGTATAATGCCGGCCGTACACGAGGCTGGAGGAGGAACTTCCATGCGAACGAAGCTTGCGGTCCTGCTGGTCGGTCTCGGCGTGCTCTGGGTCTCGGCGCCCGCGGTTGCGCACCATGCGATCGGCGGTGAATACGACCCGAACAAGTCCGTCACGCTGAAAGGCACCGTGACGAAGATCGAGTGGACCAACCCCCACGCGCGCATCTACTTCGACGTGACCGGTCCCGACGGCACGGTCGTCAACTGGAACGTCGAGC
Source organism: Acidobacteriota bacterium (assembly GCA_016184455.1). GTDB lineage: Bacteria > Acidobacteriota > Vicinamibacteria > Vicinamibacterales > UBA2999 > MELF01. The sequence goes on along the minus strand of JACPCS010000032.1, from coordinate 11,977 downwards.
TGGCGGCGCGCAGCGCGCTCGCGCGGCAGGGATGGACGGCGCGGTCGCTGAACATCGGCGATACGGTCACCATCGAGGGCATTCTGGCGCGGTCGGGCGTGAACATGGTGAACGCGCGGTCGGTCGTCCTGCCCGACGGCAAGAAGGTGTTCTCGGGCGAAAACCAGTAGTCGATTTGTGATTTGTGATTTCTGATTTGTGATTTGGAACGTTCAAATCGCAAATCACAAATCGCGAATCACAAATGGCAGGAGGGCACCCGCGTGAGGAAGGTGGTACTCGTCTCCGCGATGGCGGCGCTCGTCGCGCCGCTCGTCGTCCAGCAGGCCGCGACGCAGGGGCAGGCGACGATTGCGGCCGAGCGCCGCGCCGGCCCGCCCGCCGGTCCGGTCCCGCGGCTGCCCGACGGCACGGTCGATCTCGGCGACGGCGTCACGCCGTTCCCGTACCGCTTCGTGCAGAACTACACACACCAGAAGCCGACGCATATCTTCATCCTGCACGAGGGGAACATCCACAGCTACCGGCAGATCTTCATGGATGGCCGGAAGCACCCGCCCGATGTCGATCCGACGTGGTACGGCCACTCGATTGGGACGTGGGAGAAGGACACACTGGTCATCGACACCGTCGGCTACAACGACCAGTCGTGGTTCGATCGCCGCGGCTTCCCGCACACCGAGCAGATGCACACGACCGAGCGCTGGACGCGGCTCGACAAGGGACGCATGGAGCACCGGTTCACGCTCGACGACCCGGGCGCGTACACGCGGCCCTGGACGGTCACCTTCATGGCGAGGCTCAGCCCGCCGGGCGACGACCTGATGGAGTACATCTGCACGGAGAACAATCAGTACGGCGTCTTCTCCATCCCGGGCTGGGCTGAGAAGTACTCGAAGCCCAATTAGCCGCCGGTGCCGCTCAGACTCTTCGCGCTGCTCGCCGTGCTCGTGTCGCTGGCCGTCGAGTCGGCGCGCGCGCAGGTCGACCTGACCGGGTTGTGGCGGCCGCTGGCCCGCAATGAGAAGGTCCCCGATCGGTCGGGATGGGATCCGACCCCCTGCCGCGCCGACCAGGCGCGGTAGCCGGACGCCACGGGTACGGCACATCGGCTCGTCATCAGAAACGGAGGGTCTTATGATGCGGCTTCTCCAGCTTCGTTCGATCCCGGTTCTGGCGTTTCTCCTCAGTGGCGCGCCCGCGTGGGCGCAGGCGACGGCCGAGCTCAACGGCCGCGTCACCGACGAAAGCGGCGGCGTGCTGCCAGGCACGACCGTCACGGTCACCCAGACCGACACCGGGTTCTCCCGCACGGTTGTGACCGAAACCAACGGCGTGTACGTGATCTCGAACCTGCCGACCGGGCCCTATCGGCTGGAGGTCTCGCTGCCGGGTTTCCGCACGTACGTGCAGACCGGCATCGTGCTGCAAGTCGCGGCGACGCCGACGATCAACGTCGTGCTCTCGGTCGGCAGCCTCGAGGAGACGGTCTCCGTCGAAGCCGCCACGCCGCTCGTCGACGTCCGGAGCACCGGCATCAGCGAAGTGGTCGAGCAGGAGCGGATTCTCGAGCTGCCCCTTCAGGGCCGGCAGGTGACGGACCTGATCGTGCTGGCGGGCGCGGCCGTGCAGGACATTCCGAACAACAAGAGCATGCCGGGCTCCGTCTTTACCGGCGTGGCCGGCAGCCTGCCGTTCGGCGTCGCGTACCTGCTCGACGGGGCCGCGCACAACAACCCGTACGACAACCTGAACATGCCGCTGCCGTTCCCCGACGCGCTGCAGGAGTTCCGCGTTGCGACGAGCGGGCTCTCCGCCGACAACGGCGTCCACTCCGGGGGCACCGTCAACGCGGTGACGAAGTCGGGCACCAACGTGCTGCACGGCACGCTCTTCGAGTTCATCCGTGACAAGCGCTTCAATGCGACGGCGCGCTTCGCGCCAATCGGTCCCGATGGCAAGCGCCGCGACGATGGGCTCAAGCGCAACCAGCCCGGCGGCGTGCTGGGCGGGCCCATCCTGACGGATCGGCTGTTCTTCTTCGGCGCCTATCAGGGGACGTTCCTCCGCGTGACGCCGCCCGACGCGATCACGCGGATCCCGACGCCGGCGATGCTGGCCGGCGACTTCACGGCGTTCGCTGCGCCGGCCTGCAATCGGGGCCAGCCGATCAACTTGCGCGCCCCCTTCGTGAACAACCGGATCGATCCGCGCCTGTTCAGCCCGGCGGCGATGGCGATTGCGCGGCAGCTGCCGACCACGACGGACCCGTGCGGCGACGTCAGGTTCGCCGCGCCGCAGCACTACGACCAGCATCAGATCGTCGCCAAGGTCGACTATCAGGGGAGCGGCGGCCATGCGATCTTCGGCCGCTACATGCTCACCTCGGACGAACAGCTCCCGGCGTGGCCCGGGTCTGGCAACATGTTGACCACGAGGGCGGAGGATGCGGCGCAGAATCACCGCGCACATTCGCTGACGCTCGGCGATACGCGCGTCTTCGGCGCCGACACGGTGAACGCGTTTCGCGTGGTCTGGAACCGGACCAGGGCCCACTACAACCTCGAGCCGTTTTTCGGCGCCGAGACGGTCGGCGTCAACAACTTCCACAATTACGTGCCCGGCATCATGGGGATCGAGATCAGCGGGGGCTTCGCCACGGCCTCCGGCGGCTCGGTGTTCTTCCAGGGCGATACGGACGCGTATCAGATCTCCGACGACATCACGCTGGTGCGGGGCAGCCATCAGATCGCGCTCGGCGGGAACGTCGCGTACTGGACGCACTACACCGTCGACGGTCAGCGCGGCGTGGGCTTGTGGACCTTCGACGGATCGGCGACGGGCCTGGGGATGGCGGACTTCCTGACCGGCAGGCTGACCCGCCTCGAGCACGCGCGGCCCGGCGTGCTCGACATGACGCAGAAATATCTCGGGCTCTACGCGCAGGACACGTGGCGCGTCGGCTCGCGCGTGACGCTCAACGGCGGTCTCCGGTGGGAGCCGTTCTTCGGCGCGCACCTCCAGAACAAGGCGATCGCCAACTTCAATTTCGACAGGTTCCGCCAGGGCGCGACGAGTACGGTCTTTCGCAACGCGCCGCCCGGATTCCTCTATCCCGGCGACCCCGATTTTCCATCGGGCAAGTCGGGTCTGAACAACAAGTGGACGAACGTCGCGCCGAGGGTCGGGGTGGCGTGGGACGTGACCGGCGACGGCCGCATGGCGGTCCGCTCGTCGTACAGCCTCGGCTACGACTTCCAGGGCGCGTCGTACCTCTTCATCAGCGCGACGGCGCCGCCGTTCGGGGGCCGGCTGCGCGTGACCCAGCTGCCGGGCGGCCTCGACGATCCGTATCGCGGCTTCCCCGGCGGGCCGCCGCATCCGTATCCGGAAACTCCTGGTCCGGATGCGCAGTTCCCGGCGTACGGTGCGCTCGCGTCGGTCGACCCCGACAACAACTCCACGCGCATCCAGTCGTGGAATGTCATCCTCGAACGGCAGCTCGGCGCGGTGTGGCAGGTATCCGCCAGCTACCTTGGCAGCTATACGGACCGGATCTGGGCGCAGGCGCAGCGCAACCCCGGCGTGTTTCTGGGCACCGGGCCCTGCACGCTCGCCGGCGTCTTCTACCCGACGTGCACCACGACAGCCAACCTGAATCAGCGGCGCACGCTGTCGCTCGAGAACGCACAGGCGTCTCGGCTGATTGGATCGATCGAGCGCCACGAGGCGATCGGCTCGCAGACCTATCACGCGCTGCGGCTGTCGACGCAGCGCCGTGCGGCGAGCGGTGTGAGCCTCAGCGCCAATTACACCCGCTCCTACTGCGTCGGGAATTTCGCGCAAACCACGTTCTTCACGGGCGGACAGAGCCTGCAGGACCCTGACAACCCCGACTGGGATCTCGGCAACTGCCAGTTCTCCAGGCGCCACATCGCCAACGCGACGGTCACGGTGGAGACGCCACAGTTTGCGAACCGCGGGCTGAACACCCTGGCGTCGGGGTGGAACGTGGCGGGTATTCTCGGCGCGCGCTCGGGCGCCTGGCTGACTGTCATGACGCTCCGCGACATCGCCGGGACCGGCATCCTGCAGCAGCGCGTCAATCAGGTGCTGGACGATCCGTACGGGAACAAAACGCTGGCCAACTACCTGAATCCGGCCGCGTTTGCGTACCCCGCACCGGGGCAGTTGGGCACCCACACGCGCAACAGCATCGAAGGGCCGGCCTACTGGAGCATCGATCTCGCGCTGTCGCGCCGGATCCCGCTTGGCGCCACGCAGAACCTGGAGCTTCGCGTGGAAACCTTCAATCTGTTGAATCACTTCAACTGGGGCAATCCGGGGCCACCCCTGGGCGGGGGCGGCAACGCCCAGACAATCTGTTGAATCACTTCAACTGGGGCAATCCGGGGCCACCCCTGGGCGGGGGCGGCAACGCCCAGACTGTCAATTTCGACGCCGGCAACTTCGGTCAGATCACGACCCAGATGGGGACGCCGCGCATCTTCCAATTTGGGATTAAATACATGTTTTGAGGGTTTAGAGGGTTCCTGAGGATATGAGGCATTCGGCGATCACGAAACACCGAGGCACCGAGACACCGAGAAGAACATTTTCTCGATCTCGGTGCCTCGGTGTCTCGGTGTTCCGTCGGGGTGAACGGCGGTTTCGATACGCGGTACTTCTCGGAGTCCTCGTGTTATTGGCCGCACAGTCGGTCTCGGCTGAGAGAGACATCTCGGGCCTCTGGCGGCCGCTCCCCCGCAACGAGGACGGCAGCGGCATGACCGGCGACATCTCGGGCCTCTGGCGGCCGCTCCCCCGCAACGAGGACGGCAGCGGCATGACCGGCGATTCGGCGGGCCTGCCGCTCAGCCAGGAAGGGCGGTGGCGCGCCGACAGCTGGTCGCCGGCGGAGTTCGACGTGGCCGAATGGGTGTGCCGACCGCACCCGTGGGACTTCTCGGTCGAGGGCATCCTGTCGCAGATCCACCTCTGGCCCGACATCGACCGGGCGACGCAGAAGCTGATGGCGTATCACGGCCAGATCAACCAGATGGAGCAGCGGATCAGCATCTGGATGGACGGCCGTCCGCATCCGCCCGCGCACGCCCCGCACACCTGGAGCGGCTTCTCCACGGGCGAATGGGATGGCGACACGCTCGTGGTGACGACCACGCATCTGAAGGAGTCGTACATCCGCCGTTCGGGGCAGATGCGGAGCGATCGATCCGTCATCCGCACCCGCTACCGCCGGATCGGCGACTACCTGCAGGCGACCGTCATCACCTACGACCCGGTATACCTGGCCGAGCCGTACATCCGCACGACGATGATGTGGGAGCACGATCCGGCGATGCGGATGTGGCCCTACCCGTGTGAGGAAGCGACGGAGACCGCGGTGCCGCGGGGCGCGGTGCCTCACTTCCTGCCGGGCACGAGCCTGCTGCCGGGCCTCAATCCGGCCTACGCCGACGACTTCGGCACCCCCTACGAGCCGCGGCTGGGCGGCCCGGCCACGATGTACCCGGAATACATCGCCCGGATGAAGACGCTGCCGCGCCCGACCGTTCGAGCCCCGCGCGGGGCGACCGAGAGCACCTCCGGCCAGCAGCTGCTCCAGGTGGAGCCCCGGTGACCGATATAATACGGGTCCCCTTCATTCGCAGGAGACAAATGATGACCGCACGTGATGCATGCCGTTCGTGGATCCTCGCCGTCGCGCTGCTCATGCTGGCGCTCCCGGCGGGCGCACAGCAGACGACCGAGACGCCGTTCGAGCCGCAGGTCGGCCAGGCCGGCAAGGACGTCGTCTGGGTGCCGACGCCGCAGGCGCTCGTCGAGAAGATGCTCGACATGGCCAAGGTCACGCCGCAGGATTTCCATATGGACCTCGGGTCGGGCGACGGGCGTACTGTCATCACGGCCGCCCGCCGCGGCGCGCGCTCGCTCGGCGTCGAGTTCAACCCGAAGATGGTGGAGCTGTCGCGCCGCAACGCGCAGACCGCCGGCGTGTCGAACCGCGCCACGTTCCAGGAGGGCGATCTGTTCGAGGCCGACCTGTCGAAAGCGAACGTCATCACGTTGTTCCTGCTGCCCTCGATCAACATGAAGCTGCGGCCGAAGCTGCTCGAGCTCAGGCCCGGCACGCGCATCGTGTCGAACACGTTCTCGATGGAGGACTGGGAGGCCGACGAGACGCAGACGATCAGCGGCGACTGCTCGGCCTGGTGCACGGCGCTCCTGTGGATCGTGCCGGCCAAGGTCGAGGGGACGTGGAAGCTCGGTCAGAACCAGCTGGTGCTGAAGCAGCGGTTCCAGATGCTGTCGGGCACGCTCGGATCGACCGCGATCGCCAACGGCCGCCTGCACGGCAATGAGATCACCTTTACCGCCGGCAATGCCACCTACACCGGCCAGGTGGAGGGGAACGCGATCAAGGGGATGAGCAAGGGCGGGAGCGGGGGCGCGTTCACCGCGACGCGATGACTACTACCGCACGCGCGCTTTCCAGCTTCTCCCGAAATAGAACTTGCGGCCGGCCTCGAGAAAATGGGGCAGGTCGCGGTCTCCTTCCACGCACGCCTCTTCGAGGAGCTGAAACCGCGGGTCAGCCTCCCGCACCAGCGCCCATGCCATCGTCCAGGGCCTGGTGTAGACCGTCGGGTCGTCGATCGTGACCTCGTAGTGGATCGTGTTCCGGTCGATCATCGTCAGGCGTTCGACCAGATGCGCGGCGTCAGTATAGAAATCGCCTGCGTCGTCGAGCCACGTGTAGCCATTGAGGTTCGTCGTTTCGATGACCAGGGTGTTGCCCTCCCAGCGGCCGCGCGAGTCCCCGTGCCACAGCTTGATGTTCGGCCCGACGTGCGGACGCCCGTCCATCGCGATCGCACGGTAGAAGTGGGAGTCCTCGAAGAGCCACATCACATAGTTGTCGCCCTCGGGCTGGATGATCTGATTCGGATCCCGCTTCGTGGTGATGTCGCCCTGCTGCGCAAGGCGGGGCACGCCGGCCGTGTGACAGGCCGTGCGCGGGTCGATGTACTGCTGGCGGTTGGTCCCGGCTCTGCCGATCCCGGCCGCCCATGGCTGGTACGGAATCTGTCCGTCTGGCGGGTCGACGATCATGCCCGGCCAGACCTCCCACGGCTCCACACCGCTCTGCGCCCGAGGATCGTCAGCGGCGACCGATTCGACGGAGTATTCCGAGACCAGCATGCCGAACCAGTAGCCCTGCATGTCGGGTCTGCCTGACGGCGTACGCGGCGGCGCGAAGGTCTTCGCCTTGTCCAAGGCACACCTGTGAAACGCCTGCGGCTCTGCAGGACAGCCAGCCACAGTCTTGGGTTGTCCCTCGGCGTACCGATCGGCGGTCAGCTGCGCACGCGCCTGGCCCGGCCAGGCGATCCCGATGATTACCGCGATGCCGACTGCTGCACGTCGGCCGGCGTACAGTTTCCTGCGATGCATCGGTTGTTGTCCTCGCACACGTTCTCCAGGATCTTCCACGACGGCTTGCGCTGCATCGACCACTTCTCGACCCACGGCCGCTCGAAGATCGCCGCGTCGTCAATCGTCACCTCGTAGGCGGCGTTGATCGCGTCGGTGACGCGCAGGCGCTCCACTACGTGCATCCGGTCGCTGTGCCACCGCGATCCGCCGTCGTCGGGATGGTAGGCGTCGAGCATCCACTCCTTGAGGCTCACCGTGTCGATGACCAGCGTGTCGTCGTCCCACCAGGCGATCGAGTCGCCCATGTAGGTCGGCTCGATGTCGGCTGCGTGCGGGCGGTTCGGAGCGCCGAACGGGATCACGCGGAAGAAGTGCATGTACTCGTAGAGGACGACGAGCTGCGCCGGCGTCTGGATCCACTGCTGCGCGTACGGCGAGGGAATCTGGCGCGTCAGCCCGTTGGGCAGGCAGATGGCCGTCGGGTCGTCGATGAGGACGTTCTTCGCGTACGGCCGGTAGAGCAGCTCGCGCGCGCCCGGCTTGATCGGCGCCATATTCGATTCGGTGTACAGGCGCACCTGTGGCTTGTCGGTATCCGGATCGCCCGTATGGACGAAGCCGGGCCCGGCCCAGACGCCCGTGAAGTCCGGCTTGCCGTCGGCAGCCCGCGGGATCCCCGGCGCGCCGGCCGGCTGCGGTGGCGGCGCAGCGGAGCAGGCGTAGAGGAGGGCTCCGGCAGCGGCGACGCTGAGGTGGCGCAGGGTCATGGCTCGTTCGGCCGCACGTCCCCGGGCGAGACGGTGAAGACGCTCCGCCCGTCCGCGAACGTCACCTTGCCACCCGACGCGTTGTTCGATCCGTCGCGCGCCCTGAAGCCGTCGACCCGGACCGTGTCGCCCACCTTGAGGACGCTGCTGCGGATCCCCTGGCGCTGCAGGAACGCGGGCGGTCCGCCCGAGAATCCCCACGTGGTGACCCTGCCGCGCTCGTCCTTCACGTCGACGTAGAACCAGATGTGCGGGTTGCGCCACTCGACCTTGCTCACTGTGCCGGTCACCGAGACCGGCTTGGTGCGGTCGTACTCCGTGGCAAAGGAGTGATGCGCGGCGGCGGGCACCGCCGCCAGGAGGGCGCACGCTGCTGCGCAGATGACGCGCGCGATTTTCATTGAGGCCTCCCGTATGTCTCGGCCCAGCCGGGAATCGACTCGATCCCGTACTGGTTGTTCTCGGTGCAGATGTATTCCTGGAGGTCGTCGGGCGCGCTCAGCAGCGCGAAGAACCGCAGCGTGAACGGCCGCGTGTACGCGCCCGGATCGTCGATCGTGACGCGGTTTTCGAGGAGTTCCATATTGAGGCGCGTCCAGCGCTCGACCGTGTGCAGCTGCTCGGTGTGCGGATGTCCGCGCCGATCGAACCAGAACGTGTCGTTGTAGCCGACGGTGTCGACGACCAGCGTGTCCTTCTCCCACGTCCCGATCGAGTGGCCATACCACGTGGGATCGAGATCCGGCGGGTGCGGCCGGCCGTCCATGAAGATCTGCCGGTAGGTGTGGATGTTGCCTTCCTGGAGGATGAAGATGTGCGTCGGCTTCTGGTGCGTGTAGTTCTGCACGAAGCGGAACGGAAACGGGGTCGTCCGCGGGACGCCCATCGGGAGGCACCGGTTGTGCGGCTCCTGGGTGACGTCGCGGGTCGCCATGAGCGCCTTCGCCCACGGGAGCAGCAGGTTGTCGATCTCGCCGGGCTTGAGCCCCCCGTCCTGCTCGAGATCGTTGACCGGACCGCCGCCCACCCAGACCCCGTTCAGGTCCGGCGTGCCGTCGGGGAGCCGCGGGGTGGGGCCGGTGCGGGGGCCGGTGCGCTTGATGGTGCTCCCGCCGGGCGGGCGGATGTTCTCGGGAATGTCCTTCGGGACTTCGTATTGCGCCGACAGCGCGAGCTGTGCCGCCACGATGAGCCCGAGCACGGGAGCGAGGTGCTTCATGGCGGCAAACCTAAGCCCGAACGGAACGCGGTGTCAACAGGACCCGGGTCCGCTACCGCCGCCAGGTGTACTGAAGCTTCACCAGCAGCTGATTCGACTCGAACTCCCAGCGATCGAGCAGCGAGCGCACGTTGTGGTTGTAGACGACGAAGAGGTCGGCAACGGGCAGGAACGTCCACCGGAGCCGCGTGTTGACGCCGACCGAGTCGGTATCGGTGTCGTACTGCGCGTAGCTCGAGACCGAGAGGTCGGGTGAGAAGTTCATCCGAACGCGCGTGCCGACGAGATGCTGCCTGAACCGCCCCTCCGGCATGCGTCCGATGTTCCGTTCGCCGTTGAACTCCACCGTGAAGAGGGGCGCCGGATTCCACACCCAGCTCCACTCGTACTGATCGAGCTCCCCGTTGTAGAAGCTCCCCGAGATCCAGTTGAGCGACATGGAGTAGCGGCGCTTCTGCGCCGTGGTGACGCCGATCGACCGGCGGAGCCACTCGTAGGGTCCGGGCGGAATGACGACGTCCGGGGCGATCGCGAAGGGCGCCCGGGGCCGGTCGCCCGAGGGGCTCACGAAGACGCGCACCCGATCGCCGCTGCGAAACAGCCAGTCGAGCACGTGAATCTGCGCGTCGTAGGTTTCCCATTGGCCCGACAGGTCGGTCCAGAGATACGGATTCACCCCGTAGCTCATCTGCTGGATGGGACCGTGCGCGAACCGCGGCCGGTGCATGAATGACGGGTTCCAGATCTGAACCGCGCGCCGCGGCACGAAGCCGAGCGACGGATCGAAGTCGCGCCCGACGCGTTTGTACCAGACTCTCCAGTCCCACTCGTCGTTCGGATAGTCGATCTTGAATGCGTAGGCCGCCGTGTCCCCGCGCAACTCGTCGCGGCGGGTGGCAAGCCCCCACAGGCTCGCCGTGAGATTCTTGTCCCCCAGAAACCTCGTCGTCTGGTAGGTGAAGTCGAGACCGGCCAGCCAGCTGCCGCCGCGCCCGAGCGGATCGCCCGTCGTCACGAGCGCACCCACGTACGATTCCCGCCAGATGTTCTGCCTGACGCGCGCCACCGCCATCGTCGCGCGCTTCTCGACGATGCCTGGTCTGTCGTTCGCGCCGATCACGAGGCCGCCGAAGTTCGTGCCGCCGACGCGGCCGTCGATCTTGGCGCCCGCGACGAGGGGCACGTCGCGGCCGGCGACCAGGCCGATCCGGCGGCTGAAGTACGGGATCACATCCCGATTCACCGTCGGCCCGAATTGATAGAGGTCGGAGCCTTCGAGGAAGAACGTCCGCTTCTCGGGAAAGAAGAGCGGAAAGCGCGTGAGATTCGTCTGCCGCGTGTCCACTTCCGTCTCGGCGAAGTCGGTGTTCAAGGTGAGGGAGGCGGTCACGTTGGAGCCGATGCGCTGCGTGACGTCGAGGCTCGGACGGAAGGTGCCGTCCAGCGCGGCGGCGGGCGCCGGAGTCCCGCCCCCGCCTGTGACGCTCGGCCGGATGTCGAGGCCGCGACCGAGCGCGAAATCGGGCAGCCCGGTCAGCAGCCCGGCCCGGCCCGTCTGCCGCAGGCGGAACTGCCGCGTCGCCGACGCCCACCGGTCGGTCTCGAGCAGCCGCTGCACGCGGCGCTCCACGTTGAAATGCCACTCCCGCAGCCCCGGCTTGAACGTCAGCGTTCGAATGGGGATTCGGATCTCCGCGCTCCAGCCGCGTTCTCCTATCGACGTCTCGGCTTCCCAGATGCCGTCCCACTCCACGCTTTCGCTGTCGCCGCCCGAGGTGATCAAGCTGTCGTAGCGCGCGCCGCGGGGGTTGACGGCAAACACGTAGCCGGAGCGGCCGTCGCGGAAGGGGCCGACCACGATGCGGATGTGATCCTCTGCCTGCAGCCCGGCATCGCGCGCGACCGTGAAGCTGACGATGCCGGCCGGGTCGTTGTCGTTGCAGACGATCCCGATCACGAGGGCATCCCTTCCGGCGAGCACGCGCACTTCGGTGCGGAATGTCGGCGCGGCGCCATCGCCCGGCTCGGTTTGCGCAAAGCCGTCCGCCATGTCGGCGGCGGCCCAGGCGGGTTCGTTCAGGACGCCGTCGACATCGATCGTGTCCGCTCCGCTGCCGGCGCGCAGCACCGGCGGCGCCGCGTCCTGACCGAAGAGGGTGCGACTGATCAGCATAGCGATGACACCGATCACCACCACGAGGCGCCGTTTTAGGTTCCGGGTCCTCGTCAAGGAACCGCGAACCGAGCCCCGATTGCGGCTCCTCGTACCACGTGACGGCGTCATCAATGTCGGCCTGCGCCAGCGGCCGGACAATCCACCGGCGCGACATCGGGGTGCCTAACGCTGACACAGTCTGTCGCGCAGCCGCTCGCGCACGACGTTCCAGCTCTCGCCGGCGTTGGGATTAGCCTCGTAGTCCTTCAGGCGTTCGTCCAGGATCTCGCGGTGCCATTCGGGGACGGGTACCTGCTCGGGAGTCGCCGCAATTCGGTCCCACAGCGACTGCACGTACTCGATCTGCTCGTCGACCGA